>JADLEX010000054.1 GCA_020845895.1 Deltaproteobacteria bacterium
TCCTAACGCAAAAGAGGGCGGCGGTGCGGCTGCTGAGATTCTTCCAGTAAAACATGAAATGGCAACGGATAAATCGTTGAAACGACTGGTCTTTTTGGACGGGAAGATCCTTCGCTTCCGCCTACGCTACGGCTACGGCTACGGCTACGGCTACTGCGGACGAGCGCTCAGAATGACAGCCGAAGAGCGCTCTGGATGACAGACCGCGAGCACTCGGAATGACCGGTGGCGCGGCACAGATCGGCTCTCGACATAAGAATTTGATCGGCGATGAACTGTTTCAACGTCGCAACACTCGTCGGCCTCCGCCGTTTCCCGGGCGTTTGGGCGATGTTGCTGGTATGATGGCGCGAATCCAACCACATGTGGACTTCGCGCGCGCGGGGAACTCAAGATTTTGAGGACTCGCACCCCGCGCGGCAAGAACGCGGCGGTTCACGACGCCCCCCCGCGAAATTCGTCGGATTCAGCCGGTCAGGACGACGCGGCGGCTCTCTGCGAGAAGTGCTCGTCGAAGCCGCGCCAGGCGGTGGATTCTTCGCCGTAGGCGGCGTCGAGAAACCCCAGCAGGAACTTCACGTCATCTTTCGTGATCGGCGGCGTGTCGCGAAGCCGCATCTTGGCCAGCGCGCCGAAGGTGATCGAGCGCTTGTCCTCGCGCGGCCAGCTCTGCCACACGCCGTACTTGTTCCACAGCTCCTCGGACATTCCCGCGAACTGTTCGTCGGTGATCTCGCCGGACGCCCACTGATTCAGAAGATCGCGCAGGGTCTGGCGGCTAAAGCATTCGCTCGACATGGGTTCACTCTCCGTCGGCGCAAGGGCCGTTCAACGTTGATCTGGTGAGCGCACCATTAAACCACGCCGAAAATTCGCGCGTTGATCTGCGTCATTGGCCGGATGTTTGTCGAACCCAGTCGGCAAAGCTGGGATAGCGCGGCGACCAGCCCAGCGACGCGCGCGTGGCGGAGTTGTCGAGCCGCCGGCCAAGCGGGCCGTCGCGGCCGGTGAAACGGCACGCCGCCGCGCCCGTGGATTCCAGCGCGCTCACCAGGTCGACCCGCGTGATCGGCGCGTTGTCGCACCCGATCAGGACACGGCCTCGAACTTCCGCGTCCAGCGCCGCGACGCACAGCGACGCCGCGTCGTCGTAGTGGATCAGATTGATGAGCCCGTCGGGCCGCCGATCGGACGTGGCCATGCGTCCGTACACGCGATGCGGCCCGCGCAGGGCGTCGTAAAGCCCCGCGAGGCGCACCGCGCAACCGCCCGCGGCGAGCACCGGCGTTTCGGCGTCGAGCAACTCGTGCGCGCGGGGCGTATCGATTGTGGGGGAGTCTTCGCGACAGACCGCGCCGTCGTCGTAGGGATACACCGCTGTGCTCGACGTCATCACGAACGCGCCCTCGCCGTTCCAACATCGCAGCGCGCGGCGCACTTCTTCCGAGTATTCACCCGCCACCGAAGGCGGCACGCAAAAAGCCGCAAACGGCGCCGGATCGACGGCATCGCCCGCGAGCGCCGGCTCGAGTCCCATCTCGCGAAGTTGCGCGAACCGGAGATCCGTCCGCGTAACCGCAACGACGCGCGCCCGCGGGAAGCGTTCGCGCCACAAAGCGCCGATGCGCGTGCCGAGCCTTCCGGCTCCGATGACGATGAGATCACGATTCATGTGAAGAGGTGCGACCGATTCAGAAATGATCGGATTCGTTCGCCGGAAACTTCGGCTCCGTCCGTCCCGCGGACCATGAAAGCACCGGCACCTTGCCGATCGCCGATTCGATCCGGTTCACCTGGGACTCGGAGAGCAATCCGAAACGCACACCCACGGCGAAGCTGTTGTCGCGCGGGGTGACGTGGACGAGTTGCGCCGGGATGTCCATCCCGCCGAGCGGGCCGTCGGCCACCTTGAGATGCATGCGGCGCGCACCGCGTGGAAGCGCGAGGTCGTCCGCTTCGTCGTAAACGATTCGCGCGCCGCCCATGGACAGATCTTCGAATCGGCCCGGGAAGGGCCGATGATCCTCGCCGTTGATGAGCGTGAAATGGAGTCGGCCGCCGCACGTGATGCGTGTGTGGGTCCGGCGATAGCGGGCGGAGTCTTCTTCGAGGAGGTCGAGCGGGATGCGGTGTTCCCACATGAACGCGCGAAGGTTGGACAGCGGGATACGCCGTTCCTTGCCGACGGGCAGCCGATAGCCTCCGAGCATGCCCTCGTCGAACCAACGCGTGACGGTATTGGCGGTCGTTCCCAGCAGTCTGGCCACGTCGCCGGTCGTGTACATCCGCTTCATGCCGGTCTTCCGCTGCATGGTTCAACTCCTTTTCGGCGATTTCCTCAATTAAATCAAGCAGTCATGGGCATTTTCCTAGAATTCACTTCAAGTTTTCCCGCTGCGAGCCGTCTCCGGCTCGCCACGAGGAGCGTCACGGCCATCACCACGAGGAGCATCACACCCGAAAACCCGAATCGCGGCGGATTTCCACCGGTCAATTCATAAAAGTGATTTTACGCTTTGTTGACGTCGAGATCTATCGAAATATCTCTAGAACTGCCGGTTACCGTAAGGAAATTCACCAGAAAGGCAGTTTTTTCGATGAATCTTACGATGCGGAAATGAACCGGCGGCGAATTTCATAGAGTGCAACGGTCGCCGCCGACGCGACATTGAGCGAATTCTTCACGCCGACCATCGGGATCGCGACCACGGCGTCGCAGCGTGTGAGAATTTCCGGCGAAATCCCCGTGACTTCGTTGCCGACCACGAGCGCGACGGGGTCGGGCCAATCGAAATCGTGAATCGGCGTGGCGCTCGGTGCGGCCTCGAGCGCCACGATGGCGCAACCCGCGGCGTGCAGTTCGTCGAGCGCCCAGTTCGTCGACGCGTGATAGCTCCACGGAACGACATCTGTCGCGCCGAGCGCGGTCTTCTCGAGTTTCGCGTTCGGCGGGTGCGCCGTGATGCCGCACAGTACGACGCGCGCCACGCCGACCGCATCCGCGGTGCGGAACATCGCCCCCACGTTGTACGCACTGCGGATGTTGTCGAGCACGAGGTGGACGTTCATCGACGACGCCATCGACCTTCGCGCGACGAACGCCCGTTCACTTCGCCGGGCGTTCGAGTTTCTTCAGAATCTGACCCGCCCAATTCAGCTTGAGCGCGGGGCGACCCTTGTGCGTGTCGAACACGTACGCGGCCAGGAGCGGTATCGAGACGCTGGGTTCGACCCACGCCATCGCGAAATGCGCCTTGCGGTCGATCTTGCCCCAGCTCTGCGCCTCGCCGAGGGTGGACGACGACAGGCCGCCGTCCATCGTCACTGCCGTCGTCACCTGCAGGGCGTAGTCGTGGCCGCGATCGAGTCCGAAGATGTAGCCCATCACGATCGAGTCGTTGATGTAGTTCTTCGGCACGCCGCCCGCCACGTAAAACGCCGCGGTGGATTTGGATTTCACGACGATCTGCGTGAGCTCGTAGTTGTCCTGGATCGAGTCGATCGCGATCGACTTGTCGAGTTCGTGGATGTGCCGGTTGCGGTGATCGGTGAGGCCGATGCCGATGGAGCTGTCGTTGAGCGCCGGGCAGAAAATCGGGATGCCACGCTCGTGACACGCACGCACGATCGAATTCGGATCGTCGAGTTTCGAGCCGACGAAATCGAGGTATTGGCGGCTCGAATAGTTCCCCGGCGGCAGTTCATCCGCGATGCGTCCGAGCCACAGGTCCGTGTTCCAGAACGCTTCTTCGTCCACGTAGGTGTCGTAGATGCGATCGATGTAGTGGTCGCGCAAAATGGTGTCGTCGGCGCCCGTCGTGCCCTTGTAGTGGTGGAAGCCGCGCGCTTGATAAATGTCCTGATACATGATCGCGCCGGTCGAAACGATCACGTCCACGTATCCGCCCGTCACGAGCTCGCGGATCACGTTACGCAGCCCCGCGGCGATCAGCGGACCGGCGAGGCCCAGCAAAACCGTGGGGCGCTTTTTGTCGGTGTAGATGCCGTCCAGCACCTCGGCGCACTGGCCGATCGCGCGAGCCTGGATGCTCATGCCCTTCATGCCGCCGACGAGGTCCGCCACGCGGAAACCCCGGGTGAGGCCGAGCTGTTTCACGGGGGTCTTGAGGATTTTCTTCTTGGACGCCCGCAGCTCGGGCGTGAGAACCGAACTCACTTTCGCCGTCTTTTCACCGGCCATCTCGCGACTCCTTGGGGGATGAACCCGCACCGATTCGCCGCTTGGGTTGGCGGCCTTTCGTTGTGGGATTTGCCTGCTTCGTGCGGAGCGCACACTAGCACAGGCGCGTTTCGCGCGGCAATCGCCGGGAATGCAAAACGGCGGCCCGGGAGCCGCCGTCATCGATTTCGGAAACGGGATCTACAGCCCGATGATGTTGTCGATGTGGTCGTAGAAATCATCGACGTAGTTGCTCTTGTAGCGAATCACGCCGTCCTCATCCATGACCCAATAGAACGGGATGTAGCCGTTGCCGACCGGGCCGCCGACCGCCCAGCCCGGGTCGATCAGGACCGGGATCGTCAGGTCGTATTTGTTGACCCAGCTGTCGATCTGCGTGTCGGTCGGCGTCAAGTTGTGATAGTTCTCGGCGATGAGCTGCGCCACGACGACGCCGTTTGCGGCGTAGGAGTCGGCGAGATCCTGCAGGTTCGGCGTGTCCATTCGGCAGGGCACGCACCACATGGCCGACGAGTCGAGCATGACGATGCTGCCCGCATGGTCGTAAAGCGTCCATGGCTCGCTGTTGTTGTCCGCCAGCGTGAAGTCCGGCATCTGGTCGCCGATGTCGTAGCCGATCTGAACGTCGTCATCGTCGCCGGTATCGTCATCGGTCGTGTCATCGTCCGTTGAGTCGTCGTCGGCCGTGTCATCGTCGGCCGTGTCGTCATCGGCGGCGTCGTCATCCGCGGTGTCGTCATCGGTCGCATCGTCGTCGTCGGCATCGTCGTCGACCGAATCGTCGTCATCGCCGTCGTCGTCCGGCGGCACGTAGACATCGTCGTCCGATTCGTTGCCGGTATCGTTGTCGTCGTCGTCATCGCCGCCGCACGCCACCACGCCGGAGACCGCCAACACCACCGCCACCATCAACGCCGGGAATCGCCATGTCATGAAAATCATCCTCCCCGTCGCGCCCGCAGGCTGCGTCGCGAAACTGAAGAATTTTAGGCTCGTCGGCCCCGGTACGCAACCGCCGGTTCGGGATCGGGCCGAGGCGCCCGCCCTGCCCGCGCGTTCGGCTTGACAGCACCGAAGCGGCGTCGAAGATGAAGCCCCATTGGGGGAATCGACATGGCCGAATCGGGCAATCTGCTGGGCCGTCTCGCGAAAATTCGGGACGAGAAGATGGACGAGATCGCGACGGAGCTGCTTTCCAATCCCCGGTTCGCGCAGGCGCTGGGCGCGGCCATCGCGCGCGTCACCAAAACCAAGGAGCGCATGAACCGAAACGTGGCGCTCATGATGTCGATGACGGGTCTGCCGAGCAAGAACGATTACGAGACGCTCGCCCAGCGCGCGCAGAGCATGTCGAAAAACATCAACCGCCTCGAGGAGCGGATCGACGAGCTCACCGCCCGGCTCGAAAAACTCGGCGAAAAACTCGGAACGACCAAGGCCCGAACGAAAACCGCCGCGCGCTGATCGGAGGACCCGGTGCGCATCATCGCCTTCGTGAACGAAAAAGGCGGAAGCTGCAAAACCACGCTGTCGGTCAACATCGCGGCGTATTTCGCCTTGCGGCTCGGGCTGCGCGTGCTGCTGGTCGATCTCGATCCGCAGGGCCAGAGCGGCAAGTCGCTCGGGCTCGACGTCAAAGGCGCGGCGCGCACGACGCTCGACCTGTTGATGAACAACGCGCTCGGCGTGGCCGATGTGGCGGTGGCGTCGCGCATCCCCGGGCTCGACGTCGTGATCGCCAACAAAACGCTGACGGATTTCCCGATCGCCGCCGGCGCGGACGACGACCGCGCCCTGAAGCTCAAAACCAAAATCGACGCCGCGAGCGGATACGACTACGTGGTCTTCGATTCGCCGCCGTCGCTCGGCCTCATCACGGTCAACATCATGGTCGCCGCGAAAGAGATCGTGATCCCCGTGAACATGACCTTTCTCGCCCTCGACGGCTGCGCGGAGATCGTCGAGACCGTCGACGCCGTGCGCGAGAGCTACGACTGCCCGGACCTGCGCGTTGCGCTCGTCGTGCCGGTGCTCTATCGCAACACGCGCCTCGCCAACGCGATTCTGGGCAAACTGCGCGAGTTCTTCGGCGAGCGGCTGTCGTCGACGATCGTGGGCTACAACGTCGCCATAGACGAGGCGCAAAGCTACGGCCAGACGATTTGGGAGTATGCGCCGCGCTCAAAGGGCGCGGAGCTGATCGAGGCCCTCGCGAAGGAAATTCACGGCGCGGCCTGACCCGGCTCGCCCTTCAAAAATTCGATCATCAACGGATTGACGATTTCCGGCGACTCCTGGTGCCCAAGGTGGCCGCTGTTCGGCACCATCTCGAGCCGCGCGTTCGGCAGCGCGTCGCGCAGCCGTGGACCGAGCGCGGGCGGAACCCACTTGTCCTTGTCGCCCCACACGATGAGCGTCGGCGTGGTCAGGTCGCCGTAATGCTCCATCATCGCGAGCACCTTGTCGTCGCCGAATTCGCGCACGATGCGGTGCAGCACCTCGCCGTAGCCCGGCTTGGAAAGCGCCCGGGCGTATTCGTCCTTCAGCGCGTCGGTGACCTTCGCGTCGTCGTAATACACATCCTCGATCGACAGATCGGCGACGATGCGACCGAGCCACGAACCGGCCAGCCGCTTCGCGCCGGGGAGCTTCGTCGTCCATGGCGGATCGAACGGAAAACACACAGGTGACACGACCACGAGACGTTCGATGTTTTGCGGATGCGTCGCCGCAATATAGAGCGAAATGCCGCCGCCCATCGACGACCCCGCGAGCGAGTAGCGCTCGACGCCGAGTTTCGCGATCGCCCGCGCAATGATGTCCGCCTGATTCGACGCGCTGTACGTGTGCGGCGCGGGCGGGATGTCCGACCTGCCGAAGCCTGGCTGATCGACGAGGATCACGCGAAAACCCGCGTCCACCAGCGGCTGAAAGTTCCGGTGCCAGCAATACGTGGAATCGCCGTAGCCGTGGATCATCACGACGACGCGGCGCCCGCCGTCGCCCGGTCCCGAGTCGATCATGTGCAGCTTGAAACCGCCCACGTCCATATCGCGCCGCCACGTCTCGACCGCGTCGTTCCACGCCGCGTCGCCCGGCCCAACGCGCGCCGCGCACGCAACCTGCGTCGCCAGTGCGATGACAATGATCGCAAACGCCGCCCACCGGATTCGCCGACTCGATTGCCCGGCCATGATCTCCCCCGATCCGTCGCCGACGCACCATACGCGCGTTCGGGGCGGGCGTCATCGGTCGCGACGGAAGGCGGACTCGCCACGAGGTTCCGCGACCTCGCCCCCTACGAAAAATTATTTTGTTATTGTCGCAACCATTGTGATAACATGCGAATCATCTTTCACGGAGCGCGACCATGCGCCTCACGACTTGGCCACTTCTTCTCGCGGCGATGTGCGTGGCGCTCGTTTCCGGCGCGTGCGACTGCGAGTGGCCGACGCTCGGGGACGACGATTCGGACGACGATTCAGACGATGACCTATCGGACGACGACGGCGACGATGACGCGGACGACGATCTGGGGGATGACGACGCCGACGACGATACCGCCCCCGACGACGATTCGGATGACGATCTCGACGACGACAGCGTCGATGACGACACCGGGGACGACGACAGCATCGACGACGACACGGGGCTCGACTGCGTCTGGACGATCGAGGAGATCGCGCCCGCGGAGGCGACATTGTGGGGTTCGGCGATTGCGGTGAACGCGCTCGATCAGCCGATGATCCTTGCGAATCGCATCGACACCCTCGGTGCGTACCTCGCGACACGCGGCGACGACGGCGGGTGGACGCACGAACTTGTGGACGCCGAGGGATACGCCAATACTCCGGCGATCGCCCTCGGCGCGGATGACGAGGTGCATCTCGCGTATTGGACGGGCAATCCCGACCCGCAGTACATGACGATGCGCCACACCGTCGGTCCGCCTTGGGTGAGCGATGCCGTCACCATTTCTCGACTTGGCCGGGACGATCCGTCGCTCGCCATCGGCCCGGACGACGCGGCGCACATCGGCCTCGGGTACTGCGATTATCGCGGTGTCGGCGGCTACACCGAGAGCCGCACGAATCGTTCGGGAACCTGGACGCTGGAGTGGCTGTTGATCTCCAACCTCATGTGCCCGGGTGTTTCGGTCGCGGTGGATGCAAACAACGATACCTGGATCGCGACATCGATGCCCGTCCCGATCTGGTACGACGGACCGCTTCTCGTCGCGCACGGGCGCATTCCGTTCCTATGGCCGACCGAGACGGCGGCCGAATCCGTCACACCGGCGAAATTCTCGCTCGCCCTTGATCCGGACGGCTCGCCGGTGGTGGCTTTCAATCAGAGTTCGACAAGCCTGTATCTTGGAGAGCGGCGTTCGGCCGCATGGGAGATCACGCAGCTCCCGGCGGCCGGAACCGTCGGAAACCCCCGCGCTCTGGCGATCGACACGCAGGGACACCGGCATCTCATCGTCCACAACAAGCTCGCCCACCTGCTGATGTACGGCAACGACGTCTCGGGTCAGTGGGCGTTCACGACGCTGGACACAATCCCGCTGGACTGGGCATGGGCGTCGCTCGCGCTCGATTCCCTCGGGCGGCCTCACGTGTCATACACGCTCGAGTATCCGACTCACGTGCGTTACGCGGGCTGCCGCGCGGACTGACGGATCGTGCATCTCCGGCTGAACAGGGACACCTCGTGTGCATGAAAATTCACGTTTGTGTCCTGCTCTCTTTGCTCCTTTTTCTCGCACTCGGTTGCGCGGGCGACGATGACGACTCGGCTCCCGTTCCCCCGGATGACGACGCCGACGACGACGACATGTCCGACGACGACGCGGACGATGATGCCGACGACGACACATGGCCGCCGCTGCCCGATGACGATGCGGATGATGATGCGGACGACGACACGACCCCGGTGTTGCCTCCGCCGATCCTCGACGAGGCCGGTCGCACGCTGATCCTGCACGGCGGCAACTTCATGGCGGTGGGGTACGGCGGCGCGCCGATCGACTACGAGCGCATGCGCGACTGGGGCTTCAACGTCGTACGCATCCTGATGACGTGGGCGGCGCTGGAACCGACGCGCGGCGACTACGACGAAGCCTATTTGCCCGACGTGGTGGAGCCGCAGGTCGAGTACGCCGCGAACGCGGGGCTGCGCGTGATTCTCGATCTGCATCACTTTCATTGGTCCTCGTGTTCGGGCGGCATGGGTTGGCCGGACTGGACGTGCGAGACGCCGCCCGACTGGGTGCCGGCGGACCTCGAATACCTTTGGCAATCGGGAAAATTCTGGGAGCGGCCGGATGATGTCGCCGCATTCGTCGCCGCGTGGGAGCAGGTGGCGACGCACTTCGCGGGTGACGCGCGCGTCTTCGCCTACGATCTGTTCAACGAACCGCTCGCGGGCATTCGCACGCCGCCGTGGCTATCCGAAAATCAACTGATGCGTCCGCTGTATGCCGACACGATCGAGGCGATCCGTGCCATCGACCCCGCGCCCTACATCGCGCTCGAACCGATGATGCTCAGCGTCGTCGGTTTTCCGTTCGTAATGGAACCGCTGCCGTACGATCGGCTCATCTACGCGCCGCACCTCTACCCGCGCAACATTGTCTCCGGCGACGGCTACAACTTCGACCGGCACGTTCTGGAGTGGCAGACGGCGCAGCGCGCGGGCGAATCCGCCGGGCACGGCATGCCGTTGCTGTGGGGCGAGACGGGGCTGCAGTCGGCGGCGACGCGCGCGAGCGAATACGCCCGCGACTTTGCCGACCTCGCCGACGTGAGTCTTGCGAGCTGGGCGTGGTGGGCGTTCGGATACGACGACGACTCGATGGGGCTGTGCCGAGCGGACGGCACGCCCAAGGACGAGTTCTTCCCACACCTCGCGCGTCCTTACCCGCGCGTCACCGGCGGCCAATTGCGCGAATTCGCGTTCGACGCGGCGACGGGCACGCTCACCGTCACGTTCGACACGATCGCCGGGATCGACCCCACGCTCGAAATTTTCGTGGACGACGAGTACTTCTACGCGGGCGGATTCGACGTGACGAGTACGGATGCGGACGACACGTGGAGCTACTCGTTCGACGACGACGCGAATTCGCTCACGATGAGCGCGGACCCTCTCGCGGATTCACACACGATTTGGATCGAACCCGCGATCTAACTCATACGAGCGACGTCGGCCGCTCCACGCACCGCTCGCCCTCGTTGCGCGCGTTGTTCACGTACGTCGAAACCTCGAAGGCTTCCATCGCCTCTGCGTCATAAGGCGCAAGCAGATCCGCCACGTCTCCCGCCTTCTGCGACGCGGGATCAAGCCAGCGGGCCACATCTTCGCGACGCAGGATCACCGGCATGCGTTCGTGCAATGGGGCCATGAGCGCGTTCGCCGACGTGGTGAGGATCGCGCACGATTCGAGTTCGGCGCCGTCAGGCGAACTCCAACGCTCCCACAACCCCGCGAACGCCATCGGCGAGCCGTCGCGCAGTCGGATGCACCACGGCTGCTTCGCCGCGCCGCGTTTTTGCCATTCGTAGAAGTGCGTCGCGGGGACGAGGCAGCGGCGATACTTCATCGCCGCACGAAACGACGGCTTCTCGGCCGCGGTTTCGGCGCGCGCGTTGATCATCCGCGCGGCCATCGACGGGTCCTTCGACCACGACGGCACGAGCCCCCACAGCACCGTCGCGATGCGGCGGCGTGCATCGTCGGCGTTGCGGACGATCATCACAGGCTGCGTGGGCGCGATGTTGTATCGCGGCGGTGGGTCGGGCGCGGCCTTCCAGTCTTCCCAGTCGGCCTCATACATCTCGGCGAGCGATTTCGGCGCCATGTTCAGCGCGTAGCGCCCACACATCGCTCAGCTCTTCTCCCGGCTCACGCCGATGACGGCGTCGCCGCGTTCCAGGCCGAATCGCTGACGGGCCGATCCCTCGCGCACGGCGAGTTCGTAGAATCCCTCGCTGCCCACCAGCCAGACAGCCTCGCCGCGAAGCACGTCGGCGTAAGTGCGCCCGATGACCGGCGCACCGATCTCGCGGCCCGGCACGTGAAACGCGTCAGGATGCCGGTCGAAGTCGCCGGGGCACAAGTTCGTGATTGCGTTGCCGAAGCGGTCGAAATGCATCACGCGCCCGCGCACGCCGCCGGCGCCACGCGACTTCTCCCAATCGGGCAGATGCACCGGATTGACCAGCACGGGGCCGAGCGTGAGCGGGTCCGCTCCCGACGCGATGCGCGCGGCGATCGGCGCGAAGAGGTCGCGGCCGTGGAAGGTGGCCGACGCCTCGGGCGACTCGCTGATTTCGACGGCGGAAGAGTCCTCGCCGAGCGCCGAGGTGAACAGGCCGTTGTCGGGTCCGACGAAGATGTGCCCGCCGGAGACGAGCACCATTCCGCGCCGCGCCGATCCGACGCCGGGATCGACGACGCCGAGGTGGATCGTACCCGAGGGAAAACGCCGCGCCGCCGTGCCGAGAACATACGCGCCGCCGCGCACGTCCTGCGGCTCGATCTGGTGCGTGATGTCCACCAGTACGACGTCGGGACAGATGGACAGGATGACGCCCTTCATCGCCGCGACGTAGCCGTCGGCGAGTCCGAAGTCGGTCGTGAGCGTCACGATGCGCGGCATGGCTATTTGTACGTGTACTCCGTCTTGAAATACGACACGTCGTCGGTCTGCGGCGTCACCACCGAGAACCTTCCCTCGCCGCACGGCGCGAGTTCGAGCGGATCGATGAACGTCGATTCCGCGCGCACGAAACGGTCCTGCGTGTCGAAGAAGCTCACCTTCAGCTTGACGTACGAGATCGAGCGCTTGAAGCCGTTGGTCAGCGACCCCTCGACGTGCAGGTTGCCCGCCTTGACGTAGTAGTTCGTCTCGACGAGCGGCTCCTCGTTCTCGCATTTGGGTTTCGCGGGCGCGGAGGCCGCGTCGGGCACGAAGACGCCTTTCACCGTCGTCTTGCGGAATGGCTCGGGGATCTGGTTGAAGTTGTTGGTGTAGTGCTGCCGGCCCTCGTCGTCGGTCCATTGGAAAATGACGACCGACTGCGCCCACGCCGAAACCGCAACAAGCCCGAACGCGACGGCGATCGCGAATGAGCGCGCGGCGGTCATGATTCGGGCGCTCTTCAAGGCGGTCCTCATGGCGGCGAAAGAAAACAACAACACATCCCGGTCCGTCGATCATGACCGGCGGTCCACGTTAACATCGGCCCCGCGCACCGACAAGAGCGACGAACGAAAAAACCCCGGAATCACGGGGGATTTCGCGGAAGACGCGCGCTCTTTTCGAAGGGGTTCGCGATCAACCGCTCGGAAACCGACGACCCGTGCCGAACGAATCCGATCGAGTTTTCCGCCCGTCGATTCGTTTTGACTCCTTCAAACCGGTCAGGTCCAAAAATCGGTAGCCGAGCGATATCTCGTGAAATTCGTTACGAAAGTTGCGTGTTTGTATTCCAACACGTCGAAGTTTGCGACTAGGTTGCGCGCGTTACGATTTCGATGCCGATGTTGAGCGCCTTTGCACCCGGGAGATGGCGATGCGTGGCGTGTTGCGCTTGGGATTCGTTGTGGTGTTCATGGCGTCCGTCGGACTCGCGACGAGTTGCGCGGGAGACGACGACGAAGACTCCGTGGACGAGCACCATGGAGTGGATACGGGCGTCGATGATGACGCGGACGACGATCTCGACGACGACAGCTCCGCCGGAAGCGGGCCCGTCCTGTCAGGTGGTGACTGGAATCCGGTCGAAGACAACGGCTTCTCGTTCCTCTATTGGTTCGTGTGCGACCCGGACGGTGACCTGGACGACGGCTCCGTGGTCGTTCGATCGTCGGAGTCCGGCGACGTGATCGACGAACTGCCGTGGACGGCATGGCCGTTGGCGGGCGAAGACGACCTGACCGACTGTGAAAATCCCGTCGGCATCGGCGTGGAATACCATACGGCAACACGCCCCGCGGGACCGTTCTGCGTCGATGTGCAGGCGACCGACGCGGCGGGCCATCCCTCGAACGTCCTCTCCGATATTTGCGTCGAAATCCCGGAGGGTTCAGCGCCCGTTCTCTCGACCGCGTTTTGGGATCCCGCCATCATCGGCGCCGGAGGATCCAGCACGCTGGTCTTCGATCTTTGCGATGAAGACGACAACCTGTTCGGCGGACAAGTCTTCATCTGGTGGACCGGCACGGACGTCTCGGCCCTCGACGGCGAACTTTTCTACGACGACTTCCCCGGCGACCACACCACCCCGTGCGAGAGCCTCGGCATCATCGTCGATTTCGTCGGGTTTTTGCCGGACACGTACGGTGTCGATCTGCAGATTTCTGATGGGCACGGAAACCTGTCGAACAAGCTGACGAACATCTCCATAGAGCTTTTCGGGTAGTTGCCGAAAACTCCAGCGCATGGGCCGATCGGCCCGCTTGACCGTGGGCCGACAGATCTTGGATTCCGCCGAATGTGATCGAGGGATTTTGACACGCACCGGCGGGTGCGGTACGTTCGTTTCATGAAATCGAAGACTCAGGCAACGAGCCACGCGCCCGAAACCGTACTTTCCTACACCGCTGTTTTCCACCCTGCGGAAGAAGGCGGGTTCTGGGTATCCGTCCCCGCACTGCCGGGCTGCTTCAGCCAGGGCGACACCTTTGAGGAAGCACGGCAGAACGTCGCCGAGTCGATCCGCTGCCATGTGGACGGTCTTGTCAAGGACGGAGAATCCGTCCCGACGGAAAAACACGCTCCACTCCAAGTTCGAAAGGTCCGCGTCGGCGTCGCATCGGTGGCCTGATTTTCCGATGGGCGACTTTCCCACCGTCAAAGCCCGGGAACTCCTCTCCGCGCTCAAGCGAGCGGGGTTTTTTGTGCATAACCAGGTCGGCAGCCACGTGCAGTTGAAACATCCGCTCCACCCGGGGAAGGTCACGGTTCCGAATCACCCGGGAGAGGACATCCGAATGGGTCTGCTGCGGAGTGTTCTCCAACAGGCAGGTTTGACGACCGAGGAATTCCGCCGCCTCCTCAAGAAGTGACCGCTTCGAGTTCCGTTCGACTTCGGGGTTGGTCGGCAGCCTCCATTGACGCCGCCCGCGTTTCGCGCGAATCGGTCGGCGTGACACAATTGCTCGTCCGACGCCCGTTCCTTGCGTTCCTCGTCGCGCTAATTGCGACGTGCGCATGCTCGCCGAAAGCTCCCACGCCGATGGACGAGGCACCCCGCAACGCGGTGGCCTTTCAGGGCACGTCGATGGCGACGACGTATCACGTCACCGCGATCCATCCGCCGATGAACGAGAGCGAATACCGCGCGTGCGCCGATCGACTCCAGCAAGCGCTCGACCGCGTCGACGCGCTCATGTCCACCTACAAGCCGGATTCCGACGTCTCGCGCATCTCGGCCGCGCCCGCGAATACGCCCGTGCCCGTCGCGTCCGAGACGATCGAGGTGCTCAAAGTCGCGCTGATGGTCGCCGAAAAATCCGGCGGCGCGTTCGATCCCACCATCGCTCCGCTCGTCGATCTGTGGGGATTCGGACCGCGCGCCGTGGGCGACGCCGCTCCCACGCAGGCCGAGATCGACGCGGCGGCCGCGCTGGTCGATTACCGACGCATCGTCATCGACGAGGCGAAACGCACCGTGAGCAAGACGTTGGACGGGGTGCGTGTCGACCTGTCTTCGACGGCGGGTGGGTACGCCGCGGACGTCGCCGCGCGGGCGATCGAGTCTTGCGGCGCGATCGAATACATGGCCGAGGTCGGCGGCGAGGTCGTGGCGCGCGGTCTCAACAAAGCCGGCGAGCCGTGGCGCATCGGCATCGACCGCCCCGAATACGGAACGCAGCCCGGCGAGGAACTGCAGATCGTTGTCAGCATCTCGGGTGAGGCGCTCACGACGAGCGGCGACTACCGCAACTATCGGGAGGTGGACGGGCGGCGCGTCTCGCACACCATCGACCCGCGAACGAAACAGCCCATCCAGCACCATCTCGCGTCGGTGACGATCATCGCGCCCAACGCCGCGCTTGCCGATTCGCTGGACACGGCGGTGGCCGTGCTGGGGCCCGAGAAGGGAATGGAATTCGTGCGCGCGTTGCCGGGCATCGATGCCTACCTCATCCTGCGCGGCGACGAAGGATCGTTCCGAGAGAGCATGACCGAAGGATTTTCGCGAAGGATTGCCCAGCCGGTTCCAGCCCCGTAAACCCGTTCGAAATATCTTCGTGATATCGATCGCAATTTCTTTCGAGCGCGGTTGACACCCCCGATCCATCTCGCCTATCATCACATCAACAATAAAACTGACATGTCAGTTTTGATCCCCGGACGGCGGATCGTGGGGATTTCTCGTTGCAACAGCCCGTGAACGTCGGCCCGTCCAGCCGGGATTTGGAGTGACGATGCGAAAATCCTTGGCCCTCGGCGTGGATGTCGGATCGACGACGGTGAAGATGACCGTTGTCGATCCCTCGACCATGGAAATCCTGTGGTCGCGCTACGAGCGCCACGAGACCCGCCAACCCGAAAAAACCCTCGAAATGCTCGAGGCCATTCTCGCCGCTTACCCCGACACGCACCAATACCAGCTCTTTCTGACCGGTTCGGGCTCGGGCCCACTGTGCGTGCCGTTGGGCGGCCGTTTCGTGCAGGAGGTCAACGCCGTCACGCTCGCCGTCGAGACGATGCACCCCAACGTGGGATCGGTCATCGAACTCGGCGGGCAGGACGCGAAGATCATCATCTTTCGCGAGACCGAGGCCGGCAAACAGGCCGTCACCTCGATGAACGACAAGTGCGCCAGCGGCACCGGCGCGACGATCGACAAGTGCATGCTCAAGGTCGGCATGCCGGCGGACGACCTGCGCGCGCTGCGTTTCGACCGCGCGCGGCTGCACCACGTCGCGGCCAAGTGCGGCGTTTTCGCCGAAACCGACATCGTCAATCTCGTGAAGTCGAGCATCCCGTCGGGCGAGATCATGAACTCGCTCGCGGACGCGATTGTTCACCAGAACCTCGCCGTGCTCACGCGCGGCAACACGCTGCGCCACGAAGTACTCTTGCTCGGCGGGCCGAACGCGTACCTGCCCTTTCTCGTCGAATGTTGGCGCATGCGGATTCCCGAGACGTGGAACGAGCGCGGGTACGCGTGGCCCAAGGACCGACCGATCGAGGAACTCATCTACGTTCCCGACAACGCGCAGTATTACGCGGCTTACGGAGCGGTGTGCTACGGCCTCGCCGAGCCCGACAGCGCCGTGGAGTTTCATGGACTCGACGGACTGCGCGAATACATCAAGACGGGCCGCAGCGCGCGGCTGGCGCAATACGCCGGACCCGGGCTCGCGACGGAGCCGGTCGAGCTCGAGCGATTCCGCGATGACTACAAGGTGCCCGACTTCAACTGCGCGTCGCTCACGCCGGGCGAAACCGTGCGCGCGGTGGTGGGTCTCGACGGCGGCTCCACCAGCACCAAGGCGGTGCTGATGGATGAGCGCGGCGTGATCCTCCAAAAGTCCTATCGCATTTCCAAGGGCAACCCGATTCAGGACACGAAGGAGATCCTGCGCGAGTTCCGCGACTGGACGGCGGCGGCGGGCGCGACGCTCGACGTGATCGGCTTCGGCGCAACCGGCTACGCCGCGGACGTTCTGGAGGAGTCGGTTCACGCCGACGTGAACGTGGTCGAGACGATCGCGCACAAGATCAGCGCGCTCACCGTGATGCCCGACGCGGACGTGATCTGCGACATCGGCGGGCAGGACATCAAGGTCCTGTTTTTGCGCGACGGCGACATCCGAAACTTCAAGCTGTCCAACCAGTGTTCGGCGGGCAACGGCATGCTCCTGCAGGCCATGGCCGAGCAATTTGGCGTACGCATGACGGACTATGCCGAGACGGCGTTCGGCGCGGATCTCGCACCGAAATTCTCGTACGGCTGCGCGGTGTTTCTCGATTCCGATCGTGTGAACTTCCAAAAAGAAGGATTCAACGCGTCGGAGATGCTCGCGGGCCTCGCGCAGGTGCTGCCGAAAAACGTGTGGCAGTACGTGGTGCAGGTGCCGCGCCTCGCCGAGTTCGGCACGCGCTACCTGCTTCAGGGCGGCACGCAGCGCAACCTCGCGGCGGTCAAGGCGCAGGTCGATTACATCCGCGCCCGGGTGCCGAACGCCGAGGTCTTCGTGCATCCGCACTGCGGCGAGGCCGGCGCGATCGGTGCGGCGATGGAGACCCTGCGCGTCGTCAAGCGAAACGGCGGCTCGCGCTTCATCGGGCTCGACGCCGCGATCCACCTGATCTACACGACGAAAAACGACGAGAGCACGCGCTGCAATTTCTGTGAGAATAACTGCTCGCGCACCTTCATCGACACGGCCACTCCCGACGGGCGCACCTCGCGCTACATCTCGGGCTTCAGTTGCGAGAAGGGCACGGTGGAAGATCTCGACGCCCTGCGCTCGCTCAACAAGGAGCGCGGCGACCTCAAGAAGCGATACCCCAACCTCGTGCACTACGAGGCCGACCTCGCCTTCCGCCACTTCTACGATCCCACGCCGATGCCCGAGGCGGGTGCGCCGATCGACGACGTGCAGGTTTCGCGGGGTCTGTTTTTCCGCGTCAAACGCAAGGACGTGAAGCGCGCGTTCGAGCGCTCTTCCGAGGCCGACCGCGAGGCGCGCAAGGCCGTGAAGATCGGCATGCCGCGCGTGCTGAACATGTACAGCACGGGCCCGTTTTGGCGGACGTATTTCGAGACGCTCGGCATCCCCATCAAAAACGTCGTGTGGTCGAGCGAGACGACCGAGGAGCTGTTCACCGAGGGCGGCAAATACGGCTCCGTCGATCCGTGCTACCCGTCCAAGGTCGTGCAGGCGCACGTTCACGAACTGCTCTTTCACAAGCACACCGAACCCAAAACCGGCCCGCTCAACTACATCTGGTTCCCCTGCCTCACGCACGTTCCGAATTTCGTGACGGGCACGATGGACAACGCCTCGTGCCCCATCGTCGCGGGCACACCCAACGTCATCAAGGCCGCGTTCACGAAAGAGGTCGATTTCTTCGCGCGCGCGGGCATCGAGTATCTCGATCGCGCGATCACCTTCGAAGAGCCGAACCTGATGAAGGACGTGCTCCACGGCGTGTGGGGGCCGCGCCTGCGCGTCACGCAGGACGAATCGGACTTCGCGGTCGATCAGGCGTTCGAGGCGATGTCGGCCTTCGATCGCATGGTGCAGGACAAGGGCCGCCAGATTCTGGAAGAGGTCGAGCGCGAGGACCGCGTGGCCGTGCTCATGATCGGCCGCCCTTACCATTCCGATCCGGGGCTGCACCACGGCATCCCCGACGAACTGCAGATCCTGGGCTATCCGATCCTGTCGATCCGCGGCATCCCCAAGGACCCGATCTGGCTCTCGCGATTTTTCGAGCCCGGCGAGGACCCGCTCTCGATCAACGACGTCTGGCCCGAGAACTACTCGGCGAACTCGGTGCAAAAAGTGTGGGCGACGCGCTTCGCCGCGCGGCACCCCAACGTGGTGCTGCTCGACCTGTCGTCATTCAAGTGCGGGCACGACGCGCCGACCTACGGCATCATCGACTCGATCGTCTCGACGAGCAAAACGCCCTATGCGGCGCTGCACGACGTCGACGCCAACAAGCCCTCGGGCACGATCAAGATCCGCACCAAGACCTATGGCTACACGCTCAAGCGTTACGAGGAAAAGCTCGCCGACTGGCGCAGGTTCCGCCGCGAATCCGGCGGGCTCCCGGACAAATCCGTCGTCTTCGATGAACCCACGGGCGCGATGCTCGAAAGGAGCGCATGACCATGCAAGCTCACAACCTGAACGGATTCGAGCCGGAAGCCGCGAGGACCAACCTGCGTCCGACTCAGTACAAAGAGCAGGTCCACACGCGCTTCACGGCGGACCAGCGCGCGCACACCACCGTGCTGCACGCGGGGCTGACCTACGCGCACGACGTCTTCGTCGTCGCGGGCATGCGCGGGCTCGGCTATCGGTCCGAGATGCTCGAATGTCCGGACAACGCGGCGCTGCAGATCGGCAAGGAGTTCGGCAACCGCGGCCAGTGCAACCCGACCTACTTCACCGTGGGCAACGTGGTGAAGCACCTGATCCACCTGCGCGACGAAAAGGGATTGTCGACGAAGGAGATCATCGACGATTACCTGTTCGTCACGGCGGGAGCGTGCGGCCCGTGCCGTTTCGGCACCTACGTCACCGAGTACCGCAAGGCCCTGCGCGACGCGGGCTTCGACGGCTTCCGCGTGCTGCTCTTCCAGCAGCAGGGCGGGCTCAAGCAGGCCACCGGCGACGCGTCGGGGCTCGCGATCAATCGCGAATTCATGTTCACGCTGGCTCGCGCGGTGATGGCCGGCGACGTGCTCAACCTCATGGGCTACCGCCTGCGCCCGTACGAGGTGGAACCCGGCGCGGTCGACGCCGCGCTCGCGAAGTGCCGCGCGATTTTGTGCGAGGCCATGGAAAACCGCCGCTCGATCGTCATGGCGCTGCGCCGCTGCCGCCCCGTGCTGGACGCGGTGAAACTCGATCGCCTGCAGGCCAAACCCGTCGTGTCGATCATCGGCGAATTCTGGGCGATGACCACCGAGGGCGACGGCAACTATCACCTGCAGAAATTTCTGGAATCCGAGGGCGCGGAGGTGGACGTGCAGGGCGTCACCAACTGGCTGCTATACGTGATCTGGGAGAACCGGTACGACCGCCTGCGCCGCATCGGCCTTCGTCGCGACGACGGCGGCATGAAGGGCCTCGACGGCAAGGATGCGGCGAAGACGCTGCGCGCGCTGCGAGTCGCGGACACGGCTGTACGCGTGTGTTTCGGTCTCTATGCGCGGGCGACGGGCCTGCGCGGATATCACCTGCCCGATCTCGACCGGATCGCGAGCCTCGCGGCGAACCACTACGACAACAACGTGCGCGGCGGCGAGGGCCACATGGAGGTCGGCAAGCTCGTGCACTTCGTCCTGGACCGCGTGAATCACATGACCGTGTCGGTCAAGCCGTTCGGATGCATGCCCTCGTCGGGCGTGTCCGACGGCGTGCAGAGCCTCATCACGACCAAGTACCCCCAGGCGATCTTCCTGCCGATCGAGACCACCGGCGACGGGCAGGTCAACGTGCAGTCCCGCATTCAGATGATGCTGTTCAAGGCGCGCCAGCGCGCCCGCGAGGAGTATCAGGACGCGCTCCAGACCGCGAACCTGACCGAGCGCGACGTGCGACGCCGCCTCGCGCTGCCGCACTTCGCGACGAACTTCTGGCGCCCGCGCCACGCGATGGCCGGCGCCGCGGCGAACATCGTCCACGCCGTCGCCCGCCCGTCGGGCCTCGACCGCTGGCGTCTGTGGTCGCCCGCCCGCTGGTGGCGAGCGCTCACGCGGCCCGCCGCCGCGCTGCGGCCCGAGTTCGGGGAGGAGTGAGCCCTCAACCCCGCAACAGCGCGAACCACGGCGCGAGGGCGTTCCAGTTCCACGCGAGGGCGGCAAGGGCGAGCGCGGCGACGAGCCAGGCGGCCGCGCGGCGGAAGCGCGTGGTGCGTGCGAAGGGCAGGAAACGGTCGAACGTGGCCCGGAAGACGCGCAGGTCGGCCGACAGCACGCGCGGTTCCTTTTCGTAACGCGACGCCAGTTCCAGGCGCGAGATGGCCGATTCGATTTCGGCGCGCGACGCGGGGCGGAACCAGAACGGATGGTCGGAGAGCAGCCGCCGCGCGCGGGAGACCTCGCGGTCGGCGTCGCGCCACAGGCCGTGCAGCTTCCAACTCGTCCAGAGGGTCATGGCGACAGCGCCCCCTTTGGGGCGAATGAAGAATGGGGAATGGAGAATGGAGAAACCGGAATCAGGACGGCTCGACGCCGAACGCGGAGCCGAACGTCACGTCCTCGCGCGATCTCGACTATTCTCCATTCAACATTCGACATTCCGCATTCGACCTCTTCACCTCGTCAAACTGAAAATCCGCCCCCACTGGCCCGGCGGCCAGGAGAAGTAGATGACGACCGCTTTGCCGCGGATCTGGTGGAAATCGACAAAACCCCAGAAGCGGCTGTCGTTGCTGCGGTCGCGGTTGTCGCCCATGCAGAAGTACTTGCCCTCGGGCACCGTCTTCGACCAGTTGTCCATCGGCGAGGGGAAGGTGTCGGACACGAGAATCGGATGCTCCACGTCGCCGATCGTCTCGATGTACAGCTCGGCACTTTGCTTGATCTCGGTCGTGTCGTCGTACTCGTAAGTCCCGGCCTTGCGCAGCGGGAGCCGCTCGCCGTTGATCCACAGTTGTTTGTCACGCATCTCGACCGTGTCGCCGGGGATGCCGATGACGCGCTTGATGAAGTCCTTGCTGGGGTCCTGCGGGAAGCGGAAGACGACGATGTCGCCGCGACGCACGTGGCGGATCGGCAGGATCTTCTTGCCCGTGAACGGAATCTCGAACCCGTACATGAACTTGTTGACGATCAAATGATCGCCGACGAGCAGCGTGGGGATCATCGAGCCCGACGGAATCTTGAACGCCTGCAGCACTAAGGAGCGGATCACGAGCGCGAGGGCGAGGGCGACGACGATCGCCTCGGCGTATTCGCGCACGAGCGACGACTTCCAGAAGGGCAGGTAGGCATCGACGACGTGACGCAGGTCCTTCGTCGCCTGCTCGATCGCGTCGTAGTCCTCGCCGGCGGCGAGTTCGCGCACGCGCGCGATGTGCGTCTCGATCTCGCCCTTGGCCGAGGCGGGGATCTTCGGCGCCATGCGCCGGGCGAAGGCGATCGCGCGATCGGCATCTTTGCGGGTGCGGGCCAGATGGCGGCGCGGCGTCATCGCTAGTCCTTCACCGACAGCACCGCGAGGAACGCTTCCTGCGGGATCTCGACGTTGCCCATGCGCTTCATGCGCTTCTTGCCCTCTTTCTGCTTCTCCAGCAGCTTGCGCTTGCGCGTGATGTCGCCGCCGTAGCACTTGGCCGTGACGTTCTTGCGAAGCGGCGCGATGCGTTCGCGGGCGATGACCCGCGTGCCGATCGCCGCCTGCAGGATCACCTCGTACATCTGGCGCGGAATCGTCTTGCGCAGCCGCTCGATCAACGCGCGCCCGATCGTGTATGCCTTGGAATCGTGGCAGATGAGCGAGAGCGCGTCGAGACCGTCGCCGTTGACGAGAATATCGAGCTTCACGAGTTTGTCGGCGCGGTACTCCAGAAACTCGTAGTCGAGCGAGGCGTAACCCCGGCTGACGGTTTTGAGTTTGTCGAAAAAGTCGAAGACGATCTCGGCGAGCGGCAGATCGTACACGATGATGACGCGGTTCGCCGCGTGGTACTCCATCTTCACCTGCGTGCCGCGCCGCTCCTGGCACAGCGTCAACACGTTGCCGACATGCTCGGCCGGCACGTGCACGGACGCGCGCACGATCGGCTCCTCGATGCGCTCCACGTCCTGCGGCGGCGGAAGCTGCGAGGGGTTGTGCAGCATGAACACCTCGCCATCCGACTTCACGACGCGGTAGACGACCGTCGGCGCGGTGACGACGAGGTCCTGATCGAACTCGCGCTCGAGCCGCTCCTGCACGATCTCCATGTGCAGCAGGCCGAGAAACCCGCAGCGAAAGCCGAAACCCAACGCGGCGGATGTCTCGGGTTCGTATCGGAACGCGGCGTCGTTCAGGTTCAGCTTCTCCACCGCGGCTTTGAGCAGTTCATAATCCGACGCCTCGGACGGGTAGAGACCCGCGAAGACCATCGGCTTGAGTTCGCGGAAACCCGGGAAGGGCTCGACGCCGGTCGTGCCGACGTGCGTGATCGTGTCTCCGACGCGGGCGTCGTGGATTTCCTTGATCCCGGCCGTCATGTATCCGACTTCGCCGGCGGCGAATTCCGTGACGGGTTTCGCCTCGGGCGAGAAAAAGCCGAGGCTCATGACCTCGCAGTCGCGCTCCGCGGCGATCAGCCGGATTTTGTCGCCCACGCGGATCGTGCCCGCAAACACCCGGATCATGGCGACCGCGCCCTGATAGGGGTCGTACCAGGAGTCGAAGACGATCGCCTTGAGCGGCCCGTCGGTATCGCCGATCGGCGGCGGGCAGTCGTGGACGATCACTTCGAGCAGTTCGTCGACCCCGAGGCCGGTTTTCGCCGAAATGCGCTGCGCGTGATGGGCATCGATGCCGATCATGTCCTCGATCTCTTCCTGCGCGTCGTCGACGCGGGCGGTGGCGAGATCGACCTTGTTGATGACGGGGATGATCGCGAGGCCGAGATCGGCGGCGAGGTAGGCGTTGGCGAGGGTCTGCGCCTCGACACCCTTGGTGGCGTCGACGACGAGCAGCGTGCCCTCGCAGGCAGAGAGCGATCGCGAGACCTCGTAGCCGAAATCCACGTGCCCGGGGGTGTCGATCAGGTTGAGGATGTAGTCCTGGCCGTCCGCCGCGCGATAGGGCAGACGCGCGGTCTGCGCCTTGATCGTGATCCCGCGCTCCTGCTCGATGTCCATTTTGTCGAGGTACTGGTCCGACTTCGTGCGGTCGGTGAGCAGTCCCGTGGCTTCCAACAACCGGTCGGCGAGCGTGCTCTTGCCGTGGTCGATGTGCGCGATTATCGAGAAATTTCGGATGTTTGCCGTCTTCATCGCTTGGGTTTGGCCGCGTGTGGGGAAAAAGCCGCATCAACTTACCGATTTGCCCCCCGATGTCAATCGAAACCGGCGTTTTTTCGGCACGGCGCCGGCCTTGTTGACACATTTGCGCTGTCGCCGGTTCCATGGCGGGACCACGCGGGAGCACCCCCATTCTTGTCAGGCGCGGCGGGACCGTGTTAGAGCAAACGCACCGACGCGGGTGTGGGGATTCGATTTCTCGGGTGCGGTCTGCGTTTATCAGGGCACGTGCGATGGCCACGATGTATCAGGACCAGGAGCGGATTCTCGACCGGTACGTGGTCGAGGAGTTCGTGGGCTCGGGGGGCCTCGGCGAGGTGTACCGCTGCCGTGAGGGCGCGGACCGGTTCGCCGTCAAGGTCCTGATCAGTCGCGTCGTTCCCGGCTACGTCACCGACGAAAAGATCCGCGAATCGGTCGTCGTGAACCGTCCCCCCGCCGAGGCGCTGGTCGCCGTGCGCGACGTGCTCGAAGGCGGCGGCCGGCGCGTCATCGTGTCGGATTTCGTGGACGGACTCGACCTGCGCCGCGTGATGAAGGCGCGGACCGCGGCCGGGAAACGCTTCGCGGCCCGCGAGATCTTCCTGCTCGTCGACGCCCTGCTCGAGGAACTCGCGCTGCTGCCGCCCTTCGCGGCGCACGGCGCGCTCAAGCCCGAAAACATCCTGCTGCCCGGGGTCACGGGCGACGAGTGGCCCGAGCACCCGTCGGTGCGTATCACCGACTATGGGCTGCACTCGATCATCAGCTTCTCCAAATACGCCTCGCTGCAGCTTGCGGCCCGGCAGCCTTATGCGTATCTCGCACCGGAGTTCGTGTCGCTGGGCGGGCGCGTGGATCGCCGCGCCGACCTGTATTCGGTCGGTGTGCTGGCGTATGAACTGGCGACCGGAGACGTGCCGAAGAAGTTCGCCGCGCCGCTGTCGGAGTCGGGATGGGACGGGCCGCTCTCGCTCGATCCCGTCATCGCGAGGGCGCTCGCGGCGACGCCCGAAGCGCGATACGCGAACGCGTCGGATTTTCGTGCGGCGATTCGCGCCGCATTCCCCGAACTGGAACGCGCCGCCGGAGCGCGACCCATCGAGATCGGCTCGATCGATCTTTTCAGCGGCCAGACCACGCAGAGCGTGTCCGTCGCCGTCGAGGATCTGAACGAGGTCGACGTCTTTGGTGAAGCCCCTGCCCCGTCCGCGCCCACGCCGGTCGCGGAGGCTGCCCCGGCGACGTCGGACCGTGATCTCGTCGATCTCGATCGCGCCTTCGACGCGGCCCTGTCGGGCGAACCGGAGGTCGCCGAGCCACAAGCGGCGTCCACCGCGGCACCGGCCGCCGACGCGGCAACCGGCGACGAAACGCCGGACCGCGTCAAGCCGCAACCCAATGTGCGGATGAAAAAGCTCGCGGAGAAAAAGGAATCGAACGGCTTTGTGTGGTTGCTCGTCGTGGCCGCGGCCATCGCCGTGTGCGTCGTCGGATACAGGTATGTGAAAGGCGCCAAGATGCAGCCGATCGCGCCGCCGCCGACTCCGATCGCGACGCCGGCCCCCGCGCCGACAACGTCCACCTCCTCCACCACCACGACCACGACATCGACGACGTCCACGACCGTCGCGCCGACACCGTCGAACGCCCCGGCGATCATTTCCGGCGAAAAGAACCCAAAACCGCCCGCCGCGACGCCGA
>JADLEX010000055.1 GCA_020845895.1 Deltaproteobacteria bacterium
AAATACGTCGACGAAATCATTCGTCACTCGCGGCGGGAACGGGAGAAAAACGCGAAAAGGAGGATCAACAAACTGGCGAGCGGAAAACCGACCGACAAGACCAGAATTTAGATGCGTTTGCCCTGCCGGGATGGTCGATTTTCCTTGACCCGTGCCGCACGACCTGTCATCTTCACGCCTCCTCACGGTGATGGAGAGACGGCCATGAGGAATCTTCGTCGCGGATTCGTGGTGGGAGTGTGCGTTGTCGCAGTGGCGTTCGGCGTGGTAATCGCCGTTGGGTCGAGCGCGCTGGGCGACTGGGAGGAACTGCCCAATCCTCCCATAGACCTGCCTTCCACATGGCTATCCAGAAACGACAATTTTTGGAATTTTCCGAGCGGCATATTTTCTTTATGCCTTCCTTTTCTCGTATCCGACGATCAATCTAATATTTACATTGGCGCATCATCCACATTCTTCGAATATGATCAGTTTTTGTCGTACAACACACTCAGCGCGGAATATCAACAACTGTCGCCGCCGCCACCGCCGCAGGCGAACATAACGATGTGCATCGATGCGTCTGGAAACGGAGAGTATGTAGATGGAAATTTGTATTTCTATGCCCCATTTCATCCTAACGCCATGGTGTATGATGTGTCAACGCAAAACTGGAATGCGTCAGCCATCTCTGCCGTGATGGGGCTCGGTACAATAACTTTCTTTTCCGATCTCGATAAAGAAACTCTCTATTGGTCCCTTTGGCCTGTCTGGACTTTTAAATATGACCCAGATCATGGATGGTCCGCATTGCGATTTTATGATTATGCTTCGAGTTCTCGAGGATTTTCTAGATTTTCGATAATGAATAATAAGATATATTATTCCGGCGGATTTTATATGTACTATTCCAAATCGCAATCGGCGTCGTTCGGATCATACTACGGAACTTCTAGTGCGGATGCGTTGGCATTTGATCTTGTCGCTTGGGAACCAATTCCGATGAGAGCTGTCCCAAATGAAACGGCCATGATCGGTGTTGCATGGGGTGCAGGTGGCGCGCATTATTTAGGGTTCACACTGAAAGGAATAAGTCCGTACTATTACTCGTTTCCGATAATGGAAGAATATTACGTTCGAAGATCTGAAGTATATTATTATATATATAACCCAGCTTCTGATGAATGGCAAACGCTGCCGGACGAGTACCCACCGGATTGTCTCCCCATCGCAGCGACAGGACAGGGAACTTGGCTCTATGCACTGTTCGGATGCATCGCCGGGGACGATGCTGTCGTCAAATACTATCGGAAAGATATCGGGATATATGATTGGTCGACGACAACGACGACCTCCACCACCAGCACGACGACAACAAGCACGACATCGACAACGCAGCCCTTGGATGACGACTCCGACGACGACGCGCTCGACGACGACGCCGGCGACGACGACGCCGGCGACGACGACACGACCTCACCAGATGCCGATGCGCCCGCCGATGGAGACGATGGCGACGACGGGTGCGGCTGCTAGGGACGCACGCTTGTAGACCGCGCGCCTTGCCGCGGCGGCGCGATTCCGCTATCTCACACGCATGGGAAATCCCAAACGCTGGGCCGGCGCCTGGCGCGCCGTCCGCGAGCGCGTCTATCACATCATCTTCGCCTTCAGCCTCGTGGCGCTGGTCGCGCTCGGCGCGTGGTGGTGGGTTTTCATGAACCGCGCCATCACCGAGCGATACGAATCGGAGCTGACGCGCCTGCGCCTGCAGGCCGAGCAGTACCAGATCCTGTTCGGCCATTCGAATATGCCGCCGCAGCCGCAGCTCATCACGCGCGAGTCGGGCCTGATCCTCGTTCCGTCCGAACAGAAGCTCCCCGGCGCGCTTCCGCTCTCGCCGCGCTGGCCGCAGGTGTCCGTCGCCGTCGATCCCGAACGCGCGAAATCGATCGAGGACAAGCACCACCGCCAGATGAAGATGTGGATCGGCGAGGGCGGATTCCTGTTTCTGCTGCTCATCGGGTGCGTCGCCATGCTCTACCGGCTCGTCAGCGCCGAGATCCGGTTCCGCAAGGCGATGGACTCGTTCCTCAACCAGGTGACGCACGAGCTCAAGACGCCGGTCGCCGGCATCCGCAGCCTGCTGCAATCGCTCTCGCTAGGCCGCGTGCCGACCTCGCAGATGCCGCACCTGCTCAACCTCGGCCTGTCGAATATCGACCGGCTGGAGCACCTCATCGAGAACATCCTCGTGCGCAACCGGCTGCGCACGCACCGCTTCACGCCGCAGCTCGGCCCGGTGGACCTGGGCACGCTGGCGCGGCAGGTGATCGACCATCGGTTGCAGCTCGGCCTCGTGCAGCAAATGCCAGGCCTTGAAATCAAGTCACGCGCGAAGGCGCTGGGCGACGCCGAATCCGTCCGCGTCATCATGGAGAACCTGCTCGACAACGCCGAGAAATACAGCCGCGGCGGCGACGCGGTGCGCATGCGCATCCGCGAGGACGGCGACGCGATCGTGCTGACGGTCGAGGATCGCGGCGTGGGCATCGCGCCCGAACACATCCACGACATCTTCAAGCCGTATTTTCGCGGCCACGAACCGCGCGACGGCATGCTGCACGGCAGCGGTCTCGGCCTCGACATCTGCCGCCGCCTGACGACGGCGATGGGCGGCACGATCACCGCGCACAGCGAGGGACCCGACACGGGCGCGCGATTTGAACTGCGTCTGCGGAAGTCGCCGTGAACGGACGCATCCTTCTCGTCGAGGACGACGAACTGATCGGCTCGATGGTGCGCCTGAATCTCGAGTCGGACGGTTACGCCGTCGAGTGGCTGCGCGAGGGCCGTCCCGCGCTCGCCAAGTCGCGCGCCGCCGACGCCGATCTCGTGATCCTCGACATCATGCTGCCCGACACCGACGGGGTGCGCGTGGCGCGCTCGCTGCGCGAGGTCGGGGTCGTCACGCCGATTCTGATGCTCACCGCCAAGGCCGGCGTGGACACAAAAATCGAGGCGCTCGACGCCGGCGCCGACGACTACCTGACCAAGCCCTTCGATATTGGGGAGCTCGCCGCGCGGGCGCGTGCGCTCATCCGGCGCAGTCAGGGTCAGCGGCACCTCGCGTCGTCGGACCGGCTGCAGATCGGGCGATACGTCGTTCATCTTCAGAGCCGCGAGGCGACGACGCGCGAGGGCGACGTGGCGCTGACGCCCAAGGAAGTCGAGCTGCTCGAATACTTCCATCGCCACCAGGGGGTGACGCGCTCGCGCGCGGACATCCTGGAGGAGGTGTGGGGGATGGAAGTGTACGTCTCCGAACGCACGATCGACAACTTCATCGTGCGCTTCCGCAAGCTCTTCGAGGACGACCCCGACGCTCCGAAGCTCTTCATGACGGTACGCGGCGTCGGCTACCGCTACGTGGCGGGGCCATCCGCTTCGTAAGACCCGCCCGTCGCAGGCATCATGTTTGACGTCCGGGGAAAAACGGTTAAGTTCACCCTTTCGTTCACCGCCGGGTGTCATGGATCGCAAACTCTCCCACGCAGAGGACCTGCGCCTGTTTTCGACGCGCGCGTCGATCGTCGCGTTCGCGGCGCTCATGGCGCTGCTCGCCGCCGCGCCGTTTGTCCTTCCCGGCTGGCGGATTTTCGCGCTCAACCAGATCGCCATCCACATCGTGCTCGCGGTCGGGCTCAACCTGCTCGTCGGCACGACGGGCCTCATCTCGCTCGGTCACGCGGCCTTTCTCGCCGTCGGGGCGTACACCAGCGTCGTGCTCGTGGGCGCGGGTGTGCCGTTTGTCGTCGCGCTCGTGGCGGCCGGGGCGGTGTCGGGAGCGCTCGGCTTCGTCGTCGGGTTGCCCGCGCTCCGTCTCGAAGGGCCCTACCTGACCATCGCCACGATGGGCTTCGGCATCGCGACGCAGCAGATCCTCGGTTACTGGGAATCGCTGACCGGCGGGCACATGGGGCTGCACACGCCCCCGATCTCGATCGCGGGCATGCCGCTCGCCACCGACGCCGCGCGCTACGGCGTCATCATGCCCGTGACGGTGCTGTGCGTGATCGCGGGATACAATATCCAGCGCTCGCGCGTCGGCCGGGCGCTCGCCGCGATCCGCGACAGCGACGTTGCCGCGCAGGCGTCGGGCGTCGATCTCACGGCGTATAAAACGCGCGCGTTTGCGATCTCGACCTTCTTTGCCGGCCTCGCCGGTTCGCTCTACGCGCACAACGCGGGCTTCATCGCGCCGGAAAACTTCGACCTGTTTCTCTCGATCAAGATGCTCGCGATGGTGGTGGTGGGCGGGCTCGGCTCGGTGCTGGGCTCGGTGCTCGGGCCGTCGCTGCTCGTCGGCGTCGAACTCGCGTTCTCCGGAGCGAAGTCGTATTCGGCGATCATCGTCGGCGCGGTGATGATCGTCGTGGTGCTCTTCGAGCCGGCGGGGCTGCGTGGCCGCTGGCTCACGATCAAGCGTTACTGGAAAACCTGGCCGTTCTAAGGAGGATCGCCGCGTGTTCGCGCAACTGGTCGTCAACGGCATCGCGATGGGCAGCGTGTACGGGCTGATCGGCCTGTCGCTCGTGCTCGTTTACAAGACGACCGAGGTCATCAATTTCGCGCAGAGCGCGCTCGCCATGACGACCGCCTTCGTCGCATGGGCGCTCGTCACGTCGCGCGGCTGGCCGTTTTGGCCGTCGGCCGCGGCGGCGGTCGCGCTCGGCGCGCTGATGGGCATGCTCGTGCAGTTTGCGCTGCTGCGGCGCGCGAAGGAGCCGAACCTGCTCGGCCTCGTCATCCTCACGCTCGGCCTCGAACTCGTGCTCGGCTCGCTGGTGGGTGTTGTCGCCGGCACCGACACCAAGGCGCTGCCGTCGCCGGTGTCCGACACCGAGGTCTTCGAGATCACGTCCACGCTCGTCGTGAGCCGCCTCAACGTGCTCATCGTCGTGGTGTCGCTGGCGACGATGGGCGCGCTCGCCGCGTTCTTTCGGTTCACGCGCACGGGCACGGCGATGAAGGCGGTGTCGCAAAACGCCGAGGCCGCGCGAATCATGGGCATCCGCGTCAATCGCATCCACATGCTCGCGTGGGGGCTCGCATGCGGGCTCGGCGCGCTCTCGGGCATCCTGATCGCGCCGGTCACGCTGGTCGATCCCAACATGATGGTCGCTCCGCTGCTCAAGGCGTTCGCCGCCGCGGTGCTGGGCGGCCTCACGAGTCTGCCCGGCGCGGCGGTGGGAGGGTGGATTCTCGGCGTCGTCGAAAATCTCGTCGGCGGGTACATCTCGCCGCAGTTCAAGTCCACCGTGGCCTTCGCGGTCATCATTCTCATGCTCTGCTTGCGACCGAGCGGGCTGTTCGGGCGGCATCGGCGCAAGAAGGTCTGACGTTTTGCCCAAAAAACGGACGAAGAGGAGGGTTCCCATGCGCGCTCGTATCACGGTCATTCTGATGGCGCTCGCCCTGGCGGCGATCGCGTGCAAACCCCCGGCGCACGAAGCGCCTCCGCCCGCGCCGCCCGCGCCGGGCGGCGAGTCCGCGCCGACCGCGCCCGCGGCGGCGAGCGGCATCACGGACACCGAGATCCGCATCGGCACCTGGGCGCCGATGAGCGGCCCGGCGTCGGCTTACGGCATCGTCGCACGGTCGATGCAGGCATATTTCGACATGGTGAACGAGGCGGGCGGCATCCACGGGCGTAAGCTCGTGCTGCTTGCGCGCGACGACGGCTATCAGCCCTCGCGTACCGTGAGCGCCGTGAAGGAGATGATCGAAAAAGACGGCGTGTTCGCCTTCGTCGGCGGCGTGGGCACCGCGCCGGGCATGGCGGTGAAGGACACGATCGAGACCGCGGGCAAGGTGTGGGTCGGTCCGGCGACGGGTTCGTCGGCGTGGGCGAATCCTCCGTCGAAGCTCCGATTCGCGGTGTACCCGACGTACAACGTCGAGGCGAAAACGCTCGTCACCTACGCGGCGAAAAACCTGAAAAAGACGAAGTTCGCGATCTTCTACCAGAACGACGCCTTCGGGCAGGAGGGCGTGGAAACCGTGAAGGCGACGCTCGCGGCGCTCGGGCTCGGCGAAGCGGCCATGGTGTCGCACGAGCTGACGGACACGGACCTGTCCTCGCAGGCGCTCAAGCTCAAGTCGAGCGGCGCCGAAGCCGTGGTGCTGTGGTCCACGACGAAGTTCGCGGCGACCTTCGTCAAGGAGTGCGCCAAGATCAAGTTCGCGCCGCAGTTTCTGTCCACGTCCACGGTCACCGATCCGCTCATGTTCCAGCTCGCGGGCGACTCGTGGAACGGCACGATCCTCGCCGACTGGATGCCGCTGCCCGAGGACGCCTCGCCCGGCGTGCAGAAATACCGCGACCAGATGGCGAAGCAGAATCCGCCGCTCACCCTCGGCAACTTCACGATGGTCGCGTTCGCGTTGGCCGAGGCGCTGGTCGAGGCGCTGCGTCGCGCGGGGCCCGACCTGACCACCGACAAGCTCGTCGCCGCGCTCGAATCGCTTCAGAACTGGAACGGCGATTACGCGCAGCGCATCACGTTCGGGCCGAACGACCGACAGGGCATCGATCAGGTGTTTCTGGCGCAGGCCCGCGAGGGCAAACTCGCGAAGCTCGCCGACTGGCAGGCGCCCTGACGTGTCGATCCTGCGCGTCGAAAATCTCTCGATCCGGTTCGGCGGTCTCGCCGCGCTGCGCGACGTGAATTTTGCCGTCGAACGCGGCGAGATCTTCGCCATTCTCGGGCCGAACGGAGCGGGAAAAACGACGCTCTTCAACTGCGTGAACGGGATCTACAAGCCGGGATCGGGGCGGGTGTTTTTCGAGGACGCCGACGTGACCGGCATCCGTCCCGACCGCGCCGCTCGGCTCGGCATCGCGCGCACATTCCAGAACATCGAATTGTTCACGCACATGACCACGATGGACAACCTGCTGCTCGGCCGGCATCTGGCGATGCGCGCCCGCACGTGGCGCTGCGCCGTGTTCGGTCCGGGGGTGCGTCGTGAGGAGATCGCCGCGCGCGAACACGCCGAGCGCATCATCGACTTTCTCGATCTGCACGCCGCGCGCGACCTGCCCGTGGGCATGCTGCCCTACGGCACGCGCAAGCTCGTCGAAATGGCGCGGGCGCTGGCGCTGGGACCGCGGCTGCTATTACTCGACGAGCCCGCCGCGGGCATGAACCACGAGGAGCGGTCCGAACTGCTGTGGCGCATCCGCGACATCCGCGACGACCTGGGCGTCACGCTGCTGCTCGTCGAGCACGACATGAATCTCGTCATGGCGCTCGCCGACCGCGTTCTGGTGCTCGATCACGGCGAGGCCATCGCCTCCGGCCCGCCCGAGGCCATCGCCGACGATCCCGAAGTCGCCCGGGCGTATCTCGGCGTCGCGACCGAGAAGTCCGCGTGAGTCTGCTCGCCCTCGCCAACGTCGAAACGAACTACGGCAAGATCGCCGCGCTGCGCGGCGTGTCGCTCGAGGTGCGCGCGGGCGAGATCGTCGCGCTGCTGGGCACGAACGGCGCGGGCAAGACCACCACGCTCAAGACGATCATGGGCCTGCTCGACGACCAGCCCGAAAAGGGCACGATCCATTTCGATGGCGAGCGCATCGGCGGGCGCGACACCGAGGACATCGTGCGTCGCGGCATCGCGCTCGTGCCTGAAGGTCGACAGGTCTTCCCCGATCTCAGCGTGCACGAGAACCTGACGATGGGCGCGTATGCGCGCTCGGGCCGCGCCGACATCGCCCGCGACATGGAGCGCGTATACGCGATTTTCCCCCGCCTCGCCGAACGCCGCACGCAGGACGCGGGCACGCTCTCGGGCGGCGAACAGCAGATGCTGGCGATCGGGCGCGGGCTCATGGCCGCGCCGCGCCTGCTGATGCTCGACGAACCCTCGCTCGGACTCGCGCCGATCCTCGTCGCCGAGATCGACCGCGTGATCGCCGATCTCAACCGCGAGGGGCTGACGATCCTGCTCGTCGAGCAGAACGCCAACATGGCGCTCGCATTGGCGGACCGCGCGTACGTGCTGGAATCGGGCCGCGTGGTGCTGGCGGGGGAATCGGCCGCGCTGCGCGAGAACCCCGACATCAAGGAATTCTACCTCGGCAAGCCGCACGCGGTCGCGCCCGAGGACGCGAGGCGCTACAAGCGCAAGAAGCGCTGGCAGTAGGCACACACCCGGGTATAGGACCGGGCGACGTTCGAGCCGCCCGGCGCAATCGCGTTTCTCAGGCTGCGTGATCGCTACTTGACCTCGACCGGCGCGAACTCTCCGCGCGCGCAGCGGGCTTTCACACCCTCAAGGTCGTAGCCGCTGTCGCCAATACCGGCTCGTCGAAAAGAAACCTTCCATGCCGTTTCGTGCATCGTGGGAGGCGGGGGTGTCGACGACGACCAATACATGGTACATTCACCTTCCAACTCGTCGGGCCAATAGCATCCCTCGTTCGGGCCCATTCCCGATCCACAACCTGTACAGTTGTAAGCCTCACCAAACTCCGCGCACTCGACATCGAGGCAATCGTCCGTTACATCGCACTCGCCCCCAAGCTGCGTCGACTCACAACCGCGGATCAGGCTGCGCAACTCCGAGATCGTCGGCAACCGCCAATCGTCGTGTCCGCCGCAATCGAGTATTTCGCAGGCATCGACTGCGTCGGGCCAAGGCGCCCAACCCGATTGGAAGGGCAACGGCTCGACCAGCCAGGTCAAACCCGACGTCGTGTCCGTCCAGACATCGCACTCGGTTTGCGTGTCGTCGTCCGCATCATCGTCGAACTCGTCGTCGGCATCGTCATCGGTGTCGTCGTCTTCCACGTCGTCATCCGCATCATCGTCCGCATCGCTCGCGTCCGACGAGTCG
>JADLEX010000056.1 GCA_020845895.1 Deltaproteobacteria bacterium
CGCTCGACCGGCCACGGCGATGAAACGGATCGCCTCGGATCGTCGTCCGAGACGGTGACGACCAAGAAAATTGCGACTCCGGCGCATCGGGAGGATGCGTCCGAAATTTCAATCGCGGAATTTGGGGATCGCATGGTCCTTGACAAACTGCTGGGCCGGGATGATGTTTCGCCCCAAATCGTCGGTCGCGCTCGAGGCGTCGGAGACCAAGCAATACCCGACCTCGGAACCGATCGCATTTCGATTCGCGACGTCGCCCGGATCCTGAACCCACGTCAGCGGAAGACCGAGTTCCTTAAGAAGGTAGCAGATCATCGGAATCGAAGCCACGAAGGACTCCGACAACAGCGGGATCGCCACGTGCCCGGCAGACCGGCGCGGATCGTTCCACTCGTCGAGGCGGCCGCGCGTATCCAGAAGCGTCAGCACCGGGGTATGGGAAGTCAGGGCGTCCGCCAGCCCGACCGAACGGGCCAGGTCCCGTGCGAACCGGTCGTGGCGTTTCGGAAGACTCCGGTACGGAACGGTCAGAAAGGCCCGAACCATCGCCAGGGATTCTCCGAAGCGTCGGTAAAGACCGTCCACGACGGAACCGGCGATCTCATCGATGTATGGATCTTCCGGGAAGGACGAGTTGCATGCCGTCCACAGGTCGGAGATGGCCATCGGTTTGAAGTCCGCGAAACGCATGCATGGGCTCCCTTGCTCGCCAGGGGCCGAAGCGGACATCCGGGATTTCTTTCGATCGCCGGGTTCTGCAAAGGACGCATTTGCTGCCTCGGCCTTCCGAAGTATTCATCGGCTTGGCCCTGAACTCCTTGAGTTTCGCCGCCGTTTTCTCTCGACGCCTACGCCATCTCAGCGACAGTTCGACGCCCGAACGACGAGATCGATGGCATCAAACACACAATCAGCGGTTACAGGAGACTCATCTGCGGCTTCCGGAACAACGAGGACGACATTCGCGAACCGACTTCACGAGGAGAGCCTTCGCTTACTTTGACCGCGCGGCCTGGGCGATGGCCGCCGGCTCGGGGGGCGCCATGCGCATCGCGGGAAGGTGCGCGGCGTTTTCGAGCGGCAGGCGCTTTTGGATCAGCTTTTCGATCGAGCGCAGCGTGGTGCGTTCCTCGGAATCGCAAAACGACAACGCGATGCCCGACGCCCCGGCGCGCGCGGTGCGCCCGATGCGATGGACGTAGGACTCGGCGTCCATCGGCAGGTCGTAGTTGACGACGTGGCTCACCTCGTCGATGTCCAGTCCGCGCGCGGCGATATCGGTCGCCACGAGCACGCGGGCCGCGCCGCTCTTGAACGCGCGCAGCGCGTTTTCCCGCTGGCTCTGCGACTTGTTGCCGTGAATCGCGCCCGCCGCGATGGCGTGGCGCGACAGGTGCTTCACCACCTTGTCCGCACCGTGCTTGGTGCGGGTGAACACCAGCGCCCGCGTCACGTCGGTTCCGTCCAGCACGCGCAGCAGCAGGCGGATCTTTTCGGGCTTTTCCACCAGATAGACCGACTGGCGGATGCGATCGACGGTCGTGGCCGGCGGCGTGACGGCCACGCACTCCGGATTGACGAGCAACGTGTTCGCCAGCTCTCGGATCGCGGGCGGCATGGTGGCGGAGAACATCAGCGTCTGACGCACCTTGGGCAACGCCTGCGCGATCTTGCGGATCGGCGTGATGAAGCCCATGTCGAGCATCCGGTCGGCCTCGTCGAGCACGAGGATCTCGACCTCGTTCAGACGCACGACGCCCTGACCCATGAGGTCGAGCAGTCGCCCCGGCGTGGCGGCGACGATATCGACGCCGGCGGTCAGCGCGCGGACCTGCGCATGCTGGCTGACGCCGCCGAAGATGGTGGCGCTGCGCACCGGCATGCCCGCGCCGTAGGCGGTGAAGCTGTCGGTGATCTGCGTGGCGAGCTCGCGCGTGGGCACGAGGATCAGCACGCGGATCGGGCGCGGGCCGCGCGGCCGTGCGGGATGCGGCTTGCCGTGGAGCCGCTGGAGGATCGGCAGGGCGAACGCGGCGGTCTTGCCGGTGCCGGTTTGCGCGCACGCCCAGACATCGCGGCCAGCGAGCACGGGGGGAATCGCCGCGATCTGGATGGGCGTCGGCGCGGTGTAGCCCTGCGCGGCGACAGCGCCAAGCAGGGGAGCGATCAGGTTCAGATGGTCGAAATTCATATACAACAGCCTCATCCCTGAAACGTTCAGGGTGACGGTAAACAAGCCTGCATCGAGGGAAATCTGAGGCGGGTTTTCACGCCTCGTGACGCGTAGTTTTACGCGATATCGCTGGAGGGTCGCTTACGATTGCGCCGCTTATCGGCGAAAACCGCCGGAAAGTCAAGCACATGGGCGAAGCGGTCGCGCGCGCCGTTGAGATCACGGCGAATTCCGGCGTAAGTTCATACGCCTTGGGGGACGTCGTAGCCCATCAGGGATCGAGATGTCGGTGACTTCGCTCGTCGTTCTCGCCGGATGCGGCGCGGAGGACCCATCGACGGACTCCGGATCGGAAAAAACGTGTATGGACGACCACGAGCACGGACGATATCCGTCGGACCATTTCCCGGTCGTGACGACGGTGTCCGCCGAGCCCTCCGAGCCCGAAAAATCCCCCGTCGTTCCTTGACTTTCGAAGACCCCCACCTAGAATGCCGACGGCACGGGGGTTCGGGAAAGGAGGGGCCCAATGGCCCGCACCGGCATCGTCCGGCACCCGCTATATATTGAGCACGACATGGGGGCCTTCCATCCCGAGACGCCGCGGCGGCTGACGTCGATCTACGCCATGCTCGAAACCCCCGAAATGGTCGGGCGATTCACCGAAATCGAGCCGCGAAAGTCCGGCTTTTCCGACCTCGTGCGCGTCCATGACCCCGGCTACATCCGGACCGTCGCCGCGACGAAGGGGCGTACGGTCTCGCTCGATCCCGACACCTCGACCTGCCCCGCCAGCTATGACGCCGCCGTGCTCGCCGCGGGCGGCACGCTCGCCGCGATCGACGCGGTCATGTACGGGCGCGTGCGCAACGCGTTTTGCCTGCACCGCCCACCCGGCCATCACGCCGAACGCGACCGCGCCATGGGCTTTTGCTTCTTCAACAACGTCGCCGTCGGCGCGACGCACGCCATCGAGACGCACGAGCTCGAACGCGTGCTCATCGTCGATCCCGATCTGCACCACGGCAACGGCACGCAGCACTCGTTTTATCACCAGCGCAACGTGCTCTACATGAGCACGCACCAATATCCGTTTTACCCGGGCACGGGTCACTTTCGCGAGGTCGGCGACGGCGAGGGCCGCGGCTTCACGGTCAACGTGCCGCTCGACTTCGGCTATGGCGACGGCGACTTCGAGCGCGTCTTCGACGAACTGCTCATGCCCATCGCGCGGGCCTACAAGCCCGAGCTTGTGCTCATGTCCGCGGGATACGACACGCACGTGGACGACCCGCTCGGCGCCATGCGCGTGACCGCGCACGGGTACGGCATCATGTTCGACCGGCTGCTGCGTCTCGCGGACGAATGCTGCGAGGGCCGTTTCGTGGCCGTGCTCGAGGGAGGCTACCATCTGGAGGGATTGACGGAATCGGTGCGCACGAGCCTCAACGTGATGGACGCGGAGCCCGACGCGCGCGGCGAATGGACCGCCGAGCCGCTGCGCCACGATGCCGTCGACGCCGTGATCCGCACGGTGCGCCAGACGCACGCCCCCTACTGGCCGGGGCTGTGAATTTTCCGATGACCGACGCGTCCCAGACACTCGCGCAATATCTGACCGTGCAGGGCGAGCGCGTGAACGCGCAGCTTCGTCGCGTCATGGAAGATCGTTGCGGCGATTTCCCCCGGCTCGAAGAGGCGATGCGCTACTCGCTCTTCGCGGGCGGCAAGCGCCTGCGTCCGATCCTCGCGATCACCGCGTGCCGTGCCTGCGGCGGCGACGACGCGCTCGTACTGCCCTTCGCGGCGGCGCTCGAAATGATCCACACGTTCAGCCTGATTCACGACGACCTGCCCGCGATGGACGACGACGACTTCCGGCGCAGCCGCCCGACCAACCACAAAGTCTTCGGCGAGGCGCAGGCGATCCTCGCCGGCGACGCGCTGCTGTCCGAGGCGTTCCGCGTCATGGCCGACACAGCGCTCTACCCTGCGGTATCCCCGGCCACGGGTCTGGCGGTGATGCGCGAGGTCGCCGACGCGGCGGGCGTGTGCGGCATGGTCGGCGGGCAGAGCCTCGACCTGCTCTCGGAAAACCGCGATATCGAACCCGAGGTGCTCGACCTCGTGCACCGGTGCAAGACGGCGCGGTTCATCGCGGCGTCGGCGGTGGTGGGTGGCCTCGTGGCGAACGCGTCCGCGGATCGAATCGCCGCGCTGCGCGCGTACGGCGAGAAGATCGGACTCGCATTCCAGATCGTGGACGACTGTCTGAACGCCTCGGGCGACACCGCGACGACCGGAAAATCGGTGGGCGGCGACGCCAAGCACGGCAAGGCGACCTACCCCGCGCATTACGGCCTTGAAGAGAGCCGCGCCCGCGCCCGCGCCCGCGCCGACGAAGCCATCGCGGCGCTGGGTGTTTTCGGCGAAGAGGCCGACCGCCTTCGCGAGATCGCGCGCTTCATCGTCGACCGCGACCGCTAATCGGCTTCGAAAACGACCCGTCATGTGGCCCGGCCGTTCCCGGCCAGGTTCGACGTCTCTTGGATTTGTGGCCCGGCCGCCCCCGGCCGGGTTGGATCCCGCCCGTCGCGGGCGAGGGCGCCCGCGCCACACTTCTGAAAACCCGCGCCACAGGTCGTCTGTCGAACGAGCCGTCAGTCTGTTGGCGAGGCCGACCGGACGTCGAGGATCTCCCGCACGCGCCGCGCGATCTGGCGGGCGGTGAAGGGTTTTTGCAAGAAGTTGACGTCCGCGTCGAGCACCCCGTGGTGCACGATGGCGTCCGCCGTGTACCCGGAGATGAAGAGCACCGGCAGGTCCGGTTTCTCCGCGCGCAGTCGCCGGCAGAGCTCCGCGCCGCTGACGCGCGGCATGACGACGTCCGTGACGAGCAGATCGACACTGCCCGCGGCGTCGCGAAACGCCGAGAGGGCCTCGTCGGCCTGGGCCGCCTCGATCACCTCGTACCCCGCGGCCGCCAGACTGCGCACGGTGAAGCGACGGACGAGATCCTCATCCTCGACCAGCAGAATCGTCCCTTGGCCGGGCGCGTCGATGACGGGCGTCAATTCCGCCGTCGCCTCCGCTCCGGCGTCCGTGGCGGGCAGATAGATGCGAAAGGTCGTTCCAATCCCCGGCTCGCTGTAAACCGTGATCGCGCCCGCGTTCTGCCGCACGATGCCATACACGGTGGATAGCCCGAGCCCCGTGCCCTTGCCGCGCTCCTTGGTTGTGAAAAACGGCTCGAAGATCCGCTCCCGCGTTTCGCGGTCCATGCCCCGGCCGGTGTCGCTGACCGAAACGACGACGTAATTGCCGGGCTGGATGTTTTCGCGCGCTTGGCAGAATTCGTCGTCGAGTACGGCGGTCGAGGTCTCGAAGATGAGTTTGCCGCCGCCGGGCATGGCGTCGCGGGCGTTGACGGCGAGGTTCATGAGCAATTGATCGAACTGGTGGGGATCGATGCGTACGTGTCCGCCCGCGGGATCGAGATCGTGAATCAGCTCGACGTCCTCCCCGATCACCCGCGCGAGCATCCGGCGTGATTCGGCGAGCATGGCGTTCACGCTCACCACGCGCGGCGAGATGATCTGGCGGCGCGAGAAGGCGAGCAGTTGCTGCGTGAGTGAAGCCGCGCGCTCGGCCGCGGCGCGGATCTCACGGGCGTCGTCCGCCAGCGGATCGCGATCGGAGAGCCCGGCGATGATGAAGTCGGTGTAACCGAGAATCGCCGTGAGCAGATTGTTGAAGTCGTGAGCGACGCCGCCCGCGAGCAGCCCGATCGCCTCCATCTTCTGCGACTGCGCGAGCTGCTGCTCGAGTTTCGCCTTTTCCTCGGCCTGTCGGACGCGCTCTCCGATGTCCATGACGGAACCGGCGACGAGCCGGACCCGCCCGTCGTCGTCGCGCTCGTACACGCCGATGTGGTCGGCTACCCAGATTTCCTCGCCGTTCTTTCTGCGGATTCGGCATTCTTGAAGCGACGTGATGCTGTCGCCGGCGTCGCGGAAACGCCGAAAGTCCTCACGTCGTCCTTCGAGATCGTCCGGGTGCACGAGCGTGCCCAGCGCGTCGCGCCCCAACGCGGCGAGCTCGTCATAGGTGTACCCCGTGACGCCGGCGAGACCGTCGCTCGCAAACACGAACGTATCCGAGTTCACGTCGTAAATGTAGAGAAAACTCGGCAGAACGCTGACGAGCCGGTCGAGAAACGCGCGCGTCCGCCGCAGCTCTTCCTCGGCGTTTCGCTGTTCGGTGATGTCGACGGCGATGCCGACGAGCGACTGGACGAGGCCGTCGTCGTCGAAAATCGGGATCTTGGTGACGTGATACCAACGTCGCCCGCCCGGCGCATCGACCCACTCCTGAAATGTCATCGCCGCGCCCGCTTCGATGACGCTCCGGTCGTTCGATTCCATCTCGGCCGCGCTGCCGGGCATGATCTCGCGTGACGTGCGGTGAATGATCGCCTCGATCGGCAGGCGCAGAATCTCGCGCAGCCGCAGGTTCGCGACGAGGTGCCGCCCCTCGCGGTCCTTGACGAAGACGATCGCCCCGGCCTGATCGAGAATCGTCATCAACTGGTGTTCGCCGCGCGAAAGCGCGGTTTCGGCGCGCGACGCCCGCGAGAGAAAGCGGTTGATCGCGACGAAGAGCAACGCGGTCGTGATGAGGACGTAGGCGATGCCCTTGTAAGACTGTGCGACGGTGAGCGCGGTCGCGTCGCGGACAAAAAAGGACAACACGCGATCGGACATGAGAATCCAGATCACGCCGAACAGAAAATACAGGGCCGCGACCCGAAAACCGACCCCGCGAAACATCGCGCGAACGAGTCCCTTCACTTCGGCATCCAATCAGATTGACGCCGGAATTTTAGCCGAACTTCCCCTGGGCGTCCAAGTATCATTCACGGGGCGAAAATCACCGTTTGTTGGCCGTTTTGCCGATACGCCAAAATCCGTTACAACACCGGGCATGTTCTGGCCGACGCTGCTCGAAATCCTGCTTCTGCTCGGGCTCGCCTTCGTCGTGGGCGCGTGCATGGAGCGCCTCGGCCTGAGCGCCGTCGTCGGCTACCTCATCGCCGGGGTCATCGCGGGGCCGTGGCTTTTCGCCGAAAACGTCGTCCGGGACCTGTCGGAACTCGGCGTTTCGCTCCTGCTCTTTTCCATCGGCCTCGAGTTTTCGCTCGCCAGACTGCGTTCGCTGGGAAAAATCGCATTCGGCGGCGGCGCCGCGCAGGTCGCGGCCACGCTCGCCGTGTTCGCCGTGCCGATCGCGGTCTTTCGCGGAACGGGCGAGGCGGTGGCGCTCGGTGCGATGGCGGCGCTCAGCTCCACCGCGGTGGTGCTGCGCACGCTGGCGGACCGCGCGGAACTCGACTCGGTGCGCGGGCGCGCGTCGCTGGGCATCCTGCTCTTTCAGGACATCGCCGTCGTCCCCCTCGTGCTGCTCATCACGATCATGACCGAGGGCGGCGGCTGGCTCGACGTGGCGAAGACAATCGGGCGCACGGTGGCGTCGGCCGCCGCGCTCGCGGGAGCATTCTGGGTGCTGTTCAACCACGTCGTTCCGCTGCTCTTTCGGCGGCGCGAGGTGACGAAGAACCGGGAGCTCGTCATCCTGCTCGCCATCGTTTCGGCGGCGGGCTCGATCTGGGCCGCGCACGCCGTGGGGCTGTCGCCGGCGCTCGGCGCATTCCTCGCCGGCATGCTGCTCGCCGAGTCGCCCTTCGCCACGCAGATCCGCGCCGACGTCGGTACCATGCGCACGGTGTTCGTGACGCTTTTTTTCACGTCGATCGGCATGCTCGCAGATCCCCGGTGGGTGATCGACCACTGGACATGGGTGTTGCCGGGGCTCGCGGGCGTGCTCGTCGGCAAAACACTCGTCGTCTTCCTCGTCTGCCGCCTCTTCCGCATGGACACGCGCGACGCGCTGGCCACCGGCATCACCCTCGCGCAGATCGGTGAGTTTTCGTTCGTGCTCGCCACCATCGCCAACGCGGGCGGCCTGATCGACGACGATCTGTTCGCTTTTGCGGTGAGTGTGACGATGCTCTCGCTCTTCTTCGGGCCGGTGATGGTCGGAGCGGCGCAGGGCATGACCGACCGGACGCTCGGCTGGATCGCCGATCGGCGCGGCACGTCGTTCATCACGCCCGAGCTCACGCGCAAGATCGAGCTTCGTTCCGTGCTCGTCGTCGGCTACGGCCCCGCGGGTCGCGCCGTCGCCCGGGCGCTCGTGGAACGCGGCGAACGCACCGTCGTGCTGGAGCAGAACCCGGCCTCGGCCAAGATCGCCCGCCATGACGGGCTCGCAGTGAAGGTGGGCAACGCCGCGCAGCCCGAAATTCTGGAGCACGCGGGCGCGAGAACGGCGTGGTGCGTCGTGGTGACGCTGCCCGACACGAAGACGGCGACGGCGGTGATCGGCGCGGTGCGCGCGCTGGCGCCCGACGCCATCATCGTCGCGCGCGCGCGGTACAACCTGCTCAAGCGCGATCTCGTCAACGCGGGCGCGGATATCATCGTGGACGAGGAAGAGGAGGTCGGCGAACGGCTGGCCCTTACCGCCCTCGCACAGATCGGCAAGCCTTCCGCCTGAATCGCACTTTTTTGGTTGCGCCGCGTCGTGCGTTCGCTAGGATGAACGCAAGCTTGTGATCCGATTCATCATCACGGAGGGAATGTCATGCGGTCCCGACGGCTCGTTTGGTGCATCGTCTTGCTGTGCGCGTGCGTCCTCGTCGCCACGCCCGCGTTCGCCAGAAATCTCAAGAAATTCGCCGACGCTCCGGACAACACGATGAAGCTGCATCAGCACATCCGGCCCTTCGGATTTCCCAGCGCCCTGCTCTCGACCAACGTCGGCGTGTATCTGGGCTACTCGTATGCCCAACTCGAATATGAGGACAAGATCGACTTCGCGCTGTTCAAGGAGAATCGTTTTCAGCTCGCGGGACTCGTGCAGGTCATCGACTTCGAGGCGAAGATGCACGACCGCTTCAGCACCGAGTTTCTGATCTCGGGGAGCCTCAACTCGGGAGCCGACGACCGCAGCGCGCTGATCTTCGGCGGGCAGGGGCTCTACGCGCTCTCGGCGATTCCCAAGGTCAATCTCGTGCGCAACGACAAGTGGGGCACGGCGGTGTCGCTGGGCCTCGAACTGGACTACGACCAGGGCGTACAGAGCAGCCCCTTCGCCCTGATGATCCAGGTTCTCGAAAACGTGAACGAGTTTCTGACCGACCTGGCGAACGGAGAGATCGAGACGGTCGACGAGGACACGCTCGAGGATATTGTCGAGATCAAGCTCGCCGACGCGCTCACCACGACCACGACCACAGGCGTGAGCCCGATGATCCTCTACACGCAGACGATCGTCCCGGCCTTCGGCATCCAGGCTTGTCTGCGTTACGACTACGGCATCAACGAGGACGTGGACAGCCCCGAAGAAGATGACACGGGCGATCCGCCGACGGGCTGGTTCTTCGGCGGTCTCGCGGTGTACGACTTTTACCGCGTGTCCAAAGCCGCGTTCGGACTGCGTCTCGAGGGATTCTACGAGTCCGAAGAGAACGACGAGACCACTTCGACGCTGATGACTTACGCGGGCGGCATCCTCTTCACGGGCCGGCGCAGCCTCGACCTCGGCATGACCGTTTCCTACCAGCAGACCGAGGTGGATTTCGGCGGCGGGGTGATCCCGGAAATGTCCGGCGATTCCTACACGCTGCTGCTGAACATGAAGTATTACTTCTAGACGGTCATAATCCTCGGACTTCATTGCGCCGACCTTGACGGGTCGGCGCTCCCGTTTCCATGATCGGTCCATGCCGGTCGATTCCCCACGCGGGCCGCGGCGCTTCGCCGCCGCCGCCGTGCTCGCGCTCATTCTCGCCGCGTTTTGCGCGCAGAGCGTTCCGCGCCGGCACGCGCTCGAAAATCACTATCGGTCGAACGAGGGCATCTACGTCATCAGCGCCGTGATGACGCACTGGGATCTCGAATACGGCCGGCCGACGATCGTCGACCTGCTGCGTTGCGGCGACATCTACGCGCCGATGCAGTTTCTACTCGCGCAGCCGCTGCTCGCGCTCGGACCGACCGATCTCGAAACCCTGCGCCGCCTCAACGTCGCCTGGCTCGCCGTGCTGCTCCTCGTCACGCACCTCGCGGGCGCGCGCCTCACGGGTCGGCGCGAGGGCGGCTGGCTCGCGGCGCTCGCGGTCGCGACCTTCGGCTCGGTGTACGATTTCGCGTGGTACTACAATCAGCTCCTGCTCACGGCCCTGTTCATCATGGCCACGCTTGCGCTGATGTTTTCGAGCGATCTGCTGCGTAACCGCCAACGCGCGGCGCTGGCCGGGCTCGCCATGGCGGCGGCGTTTTTGTCGCATCGCGGCAGTCCGCCGCTCATGCTCGGTCCGCCCGTCGCGCTCTACGCCCTGCTGTCGTATCGACGCACCCGCGAATTCAAGACGCTCGCGAACGCCGCACTCATGTTTGCGATCGCCATCGCCGTCGCGTCGCCGCACCTGTACGACTACTATGTGCGTTCGGGGCACGTCGTCGGCACCTCGGTGCAGCGCGGAGAGAGCTACGTGCTCAAGGAACTCGCGATGGGCTTTGCGGCCCTCGACCAATCGGTCGAATTCTTCCGGTTGCTCGGGTCCTGGCACCTCACCCCGGTCATCGGCATCGCGTGGGTCGCCGTCGCTGCGTGGGCGATCTGGGCGGGCCGCCGCGACGCGCGGTGGTGGCCGCTGCTCGTCGCCGCGATGCTTCCGATGATCTGGCTTGGGTTCTTCAAGACGAAAAACCGCGACTTTCTATTTCCGGTGATCCCGCTGTGGGGGCTCCTCTTCGCGGCGGCGGTGTTTTCGCTGCCGGAGCGCGTGCGAAATCGCGCGGGGTGCGGCGTCGCGGCGGCGTTCGTGCTGTTCGGCTGGATCCGGCCCGCGTGGATCGAAGCGCGCGGGCCGGAGTATCCGTCGTTTGACCCGATGCTCGGCGCGACTTGCCGTGAGACGATCGACGCCCTCGCCGCGGTGCCCGAACGCGGCGCGACCGTGCTCTACGTCAACGGCCGCGACGATCGCTATCAGCCGCTCGGCCGCGACCTGCTGGGGTGCGTGCACCTGTCGCGCCCCGACCTTCGCGCGGCGATGGCGGATTTCGGCGACGCGCTCGACGACACGGCGGCGCTCGAGGTGTGGGCGATCGCGCCGGATGCGCCGGGGTCGGACACCGCGCGAGCGCTCGCCGACGCGCAGCTTCGCGTGCCGCCCGAAATCATGGTGCACCAGCCGAACGAGCCCCTGCCCGGCGTCGCCCGGCCGCCGCGCCCACCGAACCGTCGTGTGCTGCCGACCCCGGTCGATGGCGACCGCACGGTCATGGTGTTTTTGCCGTGAACCGCTAGTGAAAGATCGACAGCGAGTTGCCGAGGAAATTTGAGACGTAGAAGCGTCGTCCGTCGGGCGAGGCGGTGAGCGCGGCGGGGTCGTCGCCCGCGGGAATCACGTCGACCACCGCCATGGTCGCGATATCGATGAGCGCGATCCGGTTGCCCGCTGTGTCTGCCGTGTCTTCGGTTTCGCCGGGCGCGCCGGTTCGCGCGGGGAGCGTGACGACCAGCATTTTGTTGTCGGGCGTGACCGCCGCGAACTCCGGCGGCGAGGGCAGATCGATGTCGCGCACGACCGTCGGCGGCGAGACACGGATCACGCTGATCGACGATGACCGCGTGTTCAGGCAGTAGACGATCTCGCCGTCGGGATCGACGACGAGCCGCTCGGGACCTTCCCCCACGTCCAGCTTGCGCGCGAGCGTCGCGCCCGCCACGTCGAAGACGCTCACCGTGCCCTCGCCGAAGTTCGGCGCGAGCAGCAGCGAGTCGCCCTTCACGAAGACGGGCTCGCGCGAGGTGCGATCCACCGTCAGGCTCTGCGCCACGCGGCCCTCGTCGCCCGCGTTCGGATTGAACAGATAGACCTTGCCCGTCGTCATGCGCGTGCCGCGCTCGTCGCGCACCCACAGCCCGCCGGTCGCGGCCGCAATCTCGCCGGTCTTTCCGACGGCGATATAGCCGATGTGCCCGGGGAACTCGATGGTCCGGTCCACGCCGCGTGTGCCGACGTCCACCACGGTCACCGTCTGATCCTGCGCGCTCGCGACCAGGTAGCGGTTCGTGCCCGGCACGCGCTCGATGTCTGAGATGCTGCGTCCCACGCGGATCGCGTCGCGCCGCCGCCCCGTGGTGGCATCGAAAACGTGCAGGAACTGCCCCGCCATGCCCGCCGTCACCACGTAGCGGTCGTCCGCCGCGAGATCGACGTAGAACAGGTGCTCAAAAACCGGGCCGTACGTGTCCTGGATCGACATCGAATCGGGATCGATGAGCTGCAGTTCGCCGAGCAGCGCGCACGCGAGCCAAATGCGCCCGCGCCGATCGACCGCCGCGCCCATCGGTCGGCGGCACGTGGGGATCGCAACGCGCTCAACCGCGCGCTCAAGGTGGCCAGGGCTGAGCGATTCGTGGCCCCCGGGCGCGACCGCGCGCTCCTCGCCCACCGGCGCGGGCGGCGGACCCTCGACACGCACGCTCAGGTCGTCGCAGGCGGCGAGGAATAACGCGGCGAACAGAATGCAGATCCGCGCGAGCCGGAAGGCCCTCACCCCGGCCTTCGGCCACCCCTCTCCCGCCTGGAGGGAGAGGGGACGTGGGTGAGGGTGCTTTCCCCTCAACATCCGCAACCATCGTCGTCGCCGGACGAATCGTCGTCGGAGTCGTCGTCATCCGCCGCATCATCGTCCGCGTCGTCATCCGCGTCGTCGTCGCCGCACGGCCACGAGGCCGAAAGCGCGTTCGAGACAATTCCGTTCACGCTCGCCATGATCTCGTAGTCGCCGCACACGACCGTCCGAAACCTTCCGTACTCGATCGAATGCCCGCCGGGGCCGTTCACGCTCCACGTCACGAGACCGGTCACGTCTTCCGCCGAGCCGTCCCAGTAGGTCGCGGTCGCGGTGAGCTCGCCGTATTCGCCGAGCACGGGGGCGTCCGCTTTCCAATCGAGCGCCAGCGCTTCGACGCGCGAGGGCAGCGCCGCGTGAATCGTGAACACGCTCCACGCGAACTCGACCCACGGGCGGTCGCTGTTCGCGTTCTCGAAGCGCAGTGCGATCTCGCGCTTGCCGCGCGTGTGCGCCGCGTCGATCAGGAAGTCGTCCTCGAGCATCCGCCGCCACGTGTTCTCGCCGCGCCGGCGCCAAACGCCCGCGTCTACGCCGTCGACATCAACGCGCGCTTCCTGGCCCTCGGTCGCGGCATCGGTGGTGCGTCGCAGGAGCACGCCGTCGTTGTGCGGGTTGATCGCCACGTTGAATTGCGACGCCGAGTCGATCTCGTATCCGTATTCCACGACGTGCTCGCGATCGCGGTCGCCCTCGAAAAACGAATCGAGCTCCACACCCACGCGCCCCTCGGCCTCGTAGTCGGCCTCGGCCTCGCTCGCGGCGTCGCCCAAATCGATCGTCGCCGCGAGGGCGAGCGCGCGGTCGGGCGCGCCGTACCAATACGCCACGCTGCGATAGTCCTCGGCGGGCAGGATGTTGAGCAAATCGTGCTCGATGCCGAAGTGCAGGCCATCCATGAACGGTAGCGGATCGGCGATGTGGAAACGGTAGACCGAGGTGATGTCGTAAAGGCCCGTGTTCGTCTGGCCGACGTAGCCGTGCGTGGGCAACGTGAAGAGGCCCTGATTGAAGTACCAGCCGCCGTTGTAATAGTCCTCGGTCCCCGTGCCGTAGAGCGCGGGTGAACGCGAGCCGTTCACGTGCACGCGCTCGTCGCCTTCGAGAAAAAGCCGCACCGGCACGCCGCGCATCGTGATCGCGCTGCCCACGTAGTGCCCGCGCCCCGCCGCATCGAGCATGGTGTAATCGACAACGAGCTGCGTCACCTCTGACCGACCCAGCGCGTGAAAGTGCCCCGCGTGGATTTCGTAGGGCGCGTCCGCGACCGTCACCTCGTACTCGGCCTCGACCGTCGCCGCGCCGTCGCTCACGAGTTCGATCTCGAAGCTCCGCCAAAACGGCATCGGGAACCAGCAGTAGAACCAATCGTCCGCCGCGCCGACCGGCAGCGCGCGCGGCTCGATCTGCGCGTGCAGCGTGAGAAATAAATCGGGCAGCGGCGCATCGACCTGCGGCTCGGACGCGCCATCGAAGCGGATCCGCAGGCGCACGTCGCGCCACGCCTCGTTCTGCGGCATGTCGAGGCGAAAACGCAGCCCGGCGATGTGCCCAGCGCCCTCGCGACTCGCCACGAGCGCCGTCTCGCCCGGCGCGATGCCCACCTCGCCGGTGAGGATTTCGCCGTCCGTCAGCGGCTTGGGATCGTCGCCCGCGCTCTCCCAGTCGTCGAGCGCCTCGGCGAGATCGATCGCGTCGTCGTAGGGCTCGACGTCATCGCCGTTCGCGAACCTCTCGAAGTTGATGTTGTAGAAGTGCGGCAACCCGGTCGTGGCGATCTTCACCGATTCGCGAAAACAGATCGGCGCGTAGTTGTAGAATCCACCCGACGAGACGAGGTCGTCGCCGGCGATGGGGAAGTCGAAGGGCGGCGTCGCGCCCGAGACGAAGTCCTCGATCGGCAGGTCGATCAAAGGATCGGACTCGCCATCGATCCAAACGAGCAGCGTCCCCGACGTCGACAGATTCGTGAACCAGATCCGTTCCACGCACCCCGCGCCCGCCTCGTCCACCAGCACGTAGCGGTCCTCGTCATCGCGATAGAGGAACGAATAGGTGCCCGCGAAACCGTCGTCGTTGAAGCCGCGCCGGTCGTGGCTCGAGTCCTGCCGCACGAGCGCGGGGACGCGCTGCTCGGGCAAACGCTCGAATGCGTTCGTCAGATCCGCTCCCGTGGGAAACGCCCACGCGGCGGACGCGAGAGCCGTGCACGCCGAAATCAAAACGATGACAACGCGAATCATCCGATGTTTGTATCACGAAGAGATGGCCGTTGTGCAACTCGGAGAGCAGTTTGACGTCAAGTTCGTCGTGTGGAACAGGCGCCTTCGCCTGTTCATGCTCATGCACAGCCGGGGGCGGCTGTGCCACATGACTCGCGAGGGTTCACGCAGCCGGGGGCGGCTGTGCCACGTGATCCTCGCGGGCGCCGACTACAGGTTGCGCGCGAGCCACTCGGCGGCGGCGGCCTCGCGCGTCGCGCCGTCCGCCCCTTCGAGCACGCCTTCATCGAAATACGCTGCGCCCGCCTCGATCGCGATCGCTTGCGCCTCCGGGAAATTCGGCGCGTGGTCCCACACCGCGACGGGGATCTCCTTCTTCGCCAGGCCCTCCAGCGCGGCGCGCAAAGCGGGCGAAACGTCCGCGCCGGGCGAGTCGGGAGTCGTCGCCGCCGGCACGAGCGCCACGAGCGAGGGACGCAGGCGCGCGGAAAACGCCGCGAGGCGCGCGACGTCGGTCAGCGAGAACGTCGGTGCGTCGAGCGCGACGATGTCGAGCGCGCGCCCGCCCAGCACGGCGCTCATGAGCACCGACACGCCGTCGAGCGCGCGGTCGCGGTCGGGTTTTCCGAGCGCGCCGGCCCAGTCGCCGACGAAGACAATCCGCGCCGCCCCCGCGGGCGGAGCGAGCGGTATACGCGCACCGGTTGCGCGGATCACGACGAAGTCGGCCTCGATCGCGACGAGATCCGCGACGTCCGGCTCGCCATCCGGCGCATCGGTGGACACGGCTTCGCGGCCCAGGTCGGGGATGATGACATAGCGGATGACCACTGCGAGGAATGCGAGCAGCGCGAGGTTGACCGCGATCATCACGACCGGCGAGCGGGGTTTGCGCTCGGGGCGTCGGTCGCGGATGCGTTCGGCCAGCCGCGGCTGGCCGTGACTGTCGTCGTCGTCGATCATCATGGCGGCAGGTTACACCGTGCGCGACGCCCGGCCAACGTTGCCGGCACGGCGCGCGGTGCGCCCAGGCGGGCGTGCCGTGGGGTGTCATTCCCGTTACCGCGATGTCCGTGCCGCAAGCGCCATCGCGCGGGCCGTTGCGAGCGACACCGCCTCCCGCGACAAAAACGGCACCGGTTCGAAAGTATCTCCCCGGACCTGCCCCAAGACGCGGAGTTCATGTCACGCGGGGATCGAACCACGAGATCTTGCGGCCCAGCGCACGCGGCGTCCAGATGTGGTTGAATCACACCGGCAACATCGTCTAAACGCCCGGACAACGGCGGAGGCCGGCGAGTGTTGCGACGTTGAAGCAGTTCGTCGCCGGTTGAGTTCTTATTTCCTGAGCCGGTCGGTGCCGCGCAACCGGTCATTCCGAGTACTCTCTGCCTGTCATTGGGTGCTCTCCGGCGGTCATTGAGTGCCCTCCGGCTGTCATTGAGTGCCCTCCCGCTGGCCGGGCTTTTCAAGTTCTTTGGACAAGTGTTCGTGTCCTGGGGGAGTCACTCGCAACAGCCAGCGCGATTTGTCCGACAGAGCCGCGCCCCTGAGGGAGCGGTCTGATCGTCGCCGAAAAATGGGGTCGAACCCGGGCGACCCAGCTGCGGGAGGCGGAAATCCATCGGTTTGGTCGCAGCGGCAACGTGCTCGATACGCAGGACCGCTCCCTCACGGTCGCGGCTCTGTCGTCGCAGTGCATGCGCGCCAGCGCTTGCGGCACGGACGTCGCGGGGCGGAGGTCCCGACCGCAAAGCCGGGGGCGACTGTGCCACATGAGTAAAGGCCGCCCACAGCCGAGCGGGAGCTGTGCGAACTGCACTGACGCTCCCGCGTCGATCGCGCGGGATTTCTTCCCTGCTTTTTCGACGCGAATTGCGTTAGAATCCCGCCGGGCTCGGGCCCGAATGGGAGATGCCATGTCCGCTTTTCGTTTTTCCCGCCATGTTTCCGTTCTCGTCGCTTTGATGGTTTTCGTAATGTCACCCGCCGCCGCGTACGCCGCGCGATTCGACGACGCGCTCGTGGACGCGCTGGCCGAGGCTGCGCCGGGCGAAACGCTGAATGTCTACGTCGTGATGGCGGAGTCGGTGGATCTGTCCTCGCTCACGTCGTACATGGACGACGCGCGCCTGACCCGCGCGCAGCGGCACCTGTTGGTCGTCGAGGAGTTGCAGGACATGGCTGCGTCGACGCAGAGCGCGCTGCTGGGCACGCTGGCCGGCGCGGGCGCGGCGGTGCGCCGGGTGCGTCCGTTCTGGATCGCCAACGCGGTCGCGGTCGAGGCCGACGCCGCGTACATCGAATCGCTGCGCGCGCGGCGCGATATCGCGAGCGTCTATCTCGATCCGCCGCTGGAGCTGATCGAGCCGGTGGCCGTGGGCGACGCGATCGCCGCGGACGACGTGGCCACGGGGATTCTCGGCAGCATCACGGCGTCGCGCGCGCCGGAACTTTGGGCGATGGGATACGACGGCACGGGCGCGCTCGCGTGCGATCAGGACACCGGCGCGGACGCCACGCACCCCGCCTTCGCCGACCGCTGGCGCGGACTCGACGGCGGCGTGTTGCCCGAACACGCGTGGTTCGACCCGGTCGGCAGCGAGACCTTTCCGACGGACTCCGGCTCGCACGGAACGCATACCCTCGGCACGATCCTCGGCGACGACGGCGCGGGGCACCAGATCGGCATGGCGCCCGGGGCCAAGTGGATCGGCGCGAAGACGATCGACGTGCCCGGCGGCAACATTTACAGCGACGCGATCGCCGCGTTCGAGTGGATGGCGGATCCCGACGGCAATCCCGGCACGGTGGACGACGTGCCCGACGCGGTGAACAACTCTTGGGGCATTCCGAATCCGTCGTGCGCGAACGACTTCTACGCGGCGATCGACGCGGCCGAGGCGGCGGGGGTGGTGGTACTCTTCGCGGCGGGCAACGAGGGACCGGCGGCCAAGACGCTGCGTTCGCCGGGCAACCGCATCACGACGTCGCTCAACACCTTCTCGGTGGGCGCGCTCAAGCAGGACAATACGACGATCACGAGCTTTTCGTCGCGCGGCCCGTCGCGCTGCGACAACCTGACGCTGAAGCCCGAGGTCTCGGCGATCGGCGACAACGTGTTGTCGTCGGTGCCGGGCAACAACTACAGCACCATGAGCGGCACCTCGATGGCGACGCCCGCGGTGACCGGCGCGGCGATTCTGCTGCGCGGCGCGTTTCCCGAGGCGACCGTCGATCAGGTCAAGATGGCTCTGTACGAAACCGCGGTGGATTTGGGCGCGGCGGGCGAGGACAACATCTACGGGCGCGGGCGTATCGACGTGGTCGAGGCGTACTGGTGGCTGCTCGCGGAGATGGTCACGTCGAACGCGACGCTCTCCGTCGACCGCGCGCTGTACTCGTGCGATGACCTCGTGCGCGTGACGGTGACCGAGGGCGATCTGTCCGGCTCGCTGAACGTGACCGTGAAGAGCACCACCGAGGCCGGCGGCGAAACGCTCGCCCTCGCCGAGGACGTGGATGTGGACGGACTGTTCCGCGGCCAGATCGCGACCGCGACCGGCGCGCCCGCGGCCGATGGCGTGCTCCAGCTGACCAACGGCGACACGATCACGGTGACGTACACCGACGCAAACGACGGCGAAGGCGGCATCAACGTCGTGGAGACGAAAAACGCGAGCGCCGATTGCGCCGCGCCCGCGTTCGCCGGGGCGACCGGCGCGACCGGGCTCGACAACGAGGCCGAGATCACGTGGGATCCCGCGACCGATCTGGGCGTGGTTGTTTACAACATCTACCGAGCCGATGCGTCGGGCGGGCACGATTTCGACGACCCGATCGACACGGCGACCGAATCACCCTGGCTCGACCAGTGGGCGCCCAACGGGGCGGACTGGTACTACGTCGTGCGCGCTTGCGATCCCTTCGGCAACTGCGACGGCAACACGGTCGAGGTGACGGCGTCGCCCACCGGGCCCGACCGCATCTTCTTCGACAACTTCGATCTGGAGCCGCGAGCGTGGCAGATCGTGGACGGCGGCTCGAACACGGCGACCTGGAACTCCGACAACGCGGGGTCGCGATCGTCGCCGCACTGGACCGACCGATTCATCGCGGCGGACAAGGAGACGACGGGCGCGCTCCAGCGAATGGACGAGCAGCTCATCACACCGCCGCTCGACTGCTCGCACCACGAGGGCATCGAACTGCGTTTCCGGCACGAGTATCGCCACGGCCTGCTCGACCGCGCGCAGGTGGCGTGGTCATACGACGGCGCGACGTGGACGAATCTCGTGAACTGGGGCGCGGATCAGGAGGGCGCGGTGACCTTCGACCTGCCCGAGGCGGATCTCTACCCGCAGGTCTTCGTGCTGTTCTATTTCAAGAACGCGGGGCTCGATGCGCAGTACTGGGGTCTCGACAACATCGAGGTCGTGGGATGGCCGAGCACCGGCACGCCGACGACGACCACCTCCACGACAACATCGACAACGACCACGACGATTCCCGGAGACGACGACACCGACGACGACACGGCGGATGATGACGCGGATGACGACACCGCCGACGACGACATTGTGGACGACGACACGACGGATGACGACACCGTCGACGACGACGTCGTGGACGACGACACGACGGATGATGACACCATCGATGACGACTCCCTGGACGACGATACGGCGGATGACGACACCGTCGACGGAGCGGACGACAGCGGCGGGAACAACAACGACGGCGGCTGCGGGTGCTGAGCGCGCTGGACGTGCAGTCGGAGACAGAGCCTTCATTCGAAAAGCGTACTTGAAAAAAATCCGCCGGCCGCGTTGGCGGCCGGCGAAGGGTCATGGAAGGTCCGTCGATTTCTACTGAAGATCCTCGTCCAGGAACTGGCGGGCGATCATCTCCCAGTCGTTCGCACCGGCGGCCTTGGCGAGGCCGTCGACCGCCTCGCCACCGTCCGCGGCGACCATTCCCATCTCGTGCGTGGCGGCGAAGAACTCGTCCATCACGCGCGTCATCCACTGCTTCGCCCGCTCACCGTCGAAGAGCGATCCGCGCACGTCCGCCGGGTCCGCGGGTTTCACACGCAGCAGCCAACCCGCCTGATAGGGATCGTTGTTGAATACGTCGGCGTCGGCCGCGGCCAGCGCGTTCACGCCGACGACCGTGCCGTCGAGCGGCGAACGCACGTCGAAGCGCCGCCCGTCCACGACCAGCGTGAAGGCCCGCGCGCCCTTGCGAAGCACGGCGCCTTCGGCGGGCAGCACGACTTGCGTGACGCGGCCGAGCAGCTTGCGGGCGAAGTCGTCCGCGCCGACGAGCACGTTCTGGCGCACGAAGCGCGCCCACGCGTGGCCGGGGTGGAACGCCAGGTCGGCCGGCATCGCGATGCCCTTGATTCGCTCGACCGCGGCGCGCACCGCCTTGGCCGGATTCATCGGCCGGGCGACCTTGTAGAGAGCGACAAAGGCGAGCATGAGGCCGAAAGCGAGGGCGTACTCGACCTGTTTGATGAAGGTGACGTAGTCGACGAAGGTGTTGAATTCATGCATGGCTCGCCCCTCTAGTCGTGGTCCGGGAATTCGGGCAGCCGATTCAGAATCGGCATACGGTTGACGATCCAGCGGAAGATCCACACGCCGAAGACGACGAGCGTCGCGGAGACCGCGATCTCCATCCAGGACGGCACGTAGCGATCCGGCAAATTCCAATTCAGCGCGATGACGGCGACGTTCATGCGGTTGAGCAGCAGGCCGAGCACGGTGACCACGCTGCCCCAGCGAACCAGCGTCGCGCTCTCGCGCCAGATGCCGAGCAGGAAGAGGACGGACGGCAGGGCGATGCCCGCGACGATCTCGACGGCCCACCACGCGCCCCATCCGGTGAAAATGTGATTCCAGGACATGCCGTGCGCGATCGACAGGAGCTTGAGGCCGAGATACGCGAAGAGGGCGAACATCGCCGCCTTGCCGAGCCCCAGCGTCAGCCGGTCGATCGTCTCGTGGTCGTTGTGGGACAGCTTGTGGCCGAACACCTTGTGGGAGACGAGGCTCTCGACGACCAGCATCGCGATACCGCCGGCCACGCACGACGCGAAGAAGAGATACGGCAGATAGGGCGAGTACCACAGCGGGTGCAGCCGCGTGGGCATGAGCAGGAAGAGCGCGCCCAGCGCCGACTGATGCCCCATCACGAGCACCGAACCCAGGATCACCGCGCCGATATGGATGCGGTGCAGCCACGCGCGCACGGCTCGCAGACGCAGCCACTCGACCGCCGCGGGCAGGAATTCGAGGAACTGGATCGTGATGTACAGGAACAGATGCTCGGCGACGAGGAACATGACCGACGCGGTGCCCATCGAGACGAAGAGGGGATAGGGCAAGCGCCACGGACGGCCGAGGTCGATGGCGAGACCGAAGACCGCGAGAGCGTATCCGAGGAAGCCGGTGAGGATCGCCGGGCGGACCATCGGTTTGTACTCGGTGCGCCCGAGGATGTAGACGCCGACGACCATGGCGAATCCGCCGGTGGCGATCGCCACGCCGAAGAACATGTCGAAGCCGAGCCAGATACCCCACGGGTTGGTGTTGGACAGGTTCGTCGTCGCGCCGAGGCCCCAGATGAACCGGGCGATGATGACCGGCAGGCCGACGGCGACGATCGCCGCACCCACGAGATTCCACGGAGTGACGAGGCTGCGCAGGTAGTCGCGCACGCTCTGACCGAGCAGGATGTTTTCGCGAACCCAGGCCCGTCCTTCGGGCGTCATGACGAGCGGACTACTCATGATCGTCCTCCGCGCGCGCGTCGTCCCGCCGACGGGTGACGCTGTAGATGCCGGCCAGAAGCACGGGGAGCGTGATGTGCAGGACCGGGATGGTGGACAGGAATCCGTAGGTCGCCTTGGGCATCGGCTCCAGCGGAAGGTTTGTCGGGAAGCCGATTTGATCGAAGGGGACCCTGGAGATGTAGAGCACGCTCGTTCCGCCGAGTTCCTTCTCGCCGAAGATGTGCTTCACGTAGCCGGCGTCCTTTTCCAGACGCTTGCGGGCTTCCTCGATCAGCACTTCGCGCCGCCCGAAGACGATCGCGTCCTGCGGGCAGATCGAGGCGCAGGCCGGAGCGCCCTGCTTGTCGATATTGTGGAAGCACATCTCGCACTTGCGCACGCGCGGATCGAACGCGCTGTCGTATTCGTACGCGGGCATCGCGAAGGTGCACGCCTGCATGCAATAGCGGCAGCCGATGCACACGTCGGGGTTGTAGGTCACCGCGCCGTTGATGTTCTTCTCAAACGCCCGGGCCGGGCACGCGGAAACGCACGCCGGTTCGGAGCAGTGCATGCATTGGTTCTTCACGAAGACCGGAGCGGCGCCCTCGGCGGGGATACGCTTGTTGACGACGGTGAAGTGCGTGGCGTCGGTGCGCCGAATTTCGTCGAAGACCTTGTCGGACTCGTACTCCGCCGGGTGATTGCCGAGGTGATTGGCCTCGTTGCACGCGGCTTCGCAGCTTCGGCAGCCGATGCAGCGCGACAGGTCGATCAACACCGCCAGCGTGTCCTTGTGCAGCTCGATGCGGGGCGCGGCGCTCGCGGTCCCGGGCAGCAGGGGGGTCGCCGCCGCGGCCGCACCGCCCAGGAACATCAGGCGCAGGAAGTCCTTGCGGCTGACGGACTTGTCGCACGAAGTGTTCGTCGTGTTCGTCGTCATGGCTTCACCTCGCCGGTCGGAGCGGGGGCCGGAGTCGGCTTCGCCGCAACGTTTTTTGCGTGGCAGCCGGTGCAGGCGACGGGTCCGGCCTGAAGCGACTTGTGGCAACCCACGCACTGGATGTGGTAGGCGCGCTTGAGGGCGGCGGGCTTGCCGGCTTCCGTGACGATTTCGTCGGGCCGATGGCATCCCGAGCAGCTGAAGTCGAAGTTCTCGAGCCCCTTGTGATGGCAGCTCGCGCATCCGTTATCGACGTAGTCGTTGTGCGTCTTGTGCGCGAAGGTGACGGGGCCGAAGTGCGGGCCGATGGGCCGGATGGTCACGCTCTCGGGCGGATCCACCGGCGGCCCGGCCGTCTCCTGGCCCATCACCGCGGCCGCGGAGCCCGCCAGAACGATCAGGGCGATCGTCGCGGCGAGGCCGGCGGCCGTTCGGGTGGTGGGGTAGTTGCGTGGCATGGGTCTCTCCTTGCGATGATAAAAAGTCAAACCGATTTGGATTCGTCGCGGCCGCGGCCGTAGACGATCTCGCAAACGTGATTCCAGGTGTCGTCGTCCATGTGGCGCGCCGCGCCTTCCTGCACCTCGTCGCCGTCGGCCATCGCCGGGCCGAGCTGCGGCGCGCAGGCCGCGAACAGGCGGATCTTCTGGACGTCGAACCACTTGCGGAAACGCGCCGGGGTGTAGAGATCCGGCAGTTCGCTCAGGGCGTGATCGGGGGCGATCTTGATGATCCACGCGTCGTCGGCGAAGGGATTGCCGAGCTTCGCGGGATGCGCGACGAGATCGCGATGCACCTCATACACCGTGCCGGTCAGCGGCGCCGGCATTGCCAGCTCGCGCTCGCCGATGCGCAGCGTCCACGCCGGTTTTCCCTTGGTCACGCGGTCGCCCGGCTCCGGAGCCTGGATCGCGTCGATCGTGCCGGCGAGCCGCCGGGTGAACTCGTCGAGGCCGACCGTGAAGGCAGCCCGGTCGAGGCGGAGCCAGGTGTGGCCCTCGGTGTAGAGCATGTCCCGATCGGGTTCGCCCATGGCGTCCAGCGCGAACTTCTTCAGAAACATTTCCTTCGCCTTGCGGTGCGCAAGGCGCTCGACGACGAGGGCGTCGAGCGCGATGGCGGTGATGAAGAAGGCGGCGACGATGATGATGACCATGGGGTCCTCCCTTCTCGGGTTCGAGGCGTGCTCCCTTGGGCTTTACCTCGGTTCGCTTCCGCCTGTTTCCATATCCAAGAAGCGGGCCAAGTCACAAATTTCAAATATTCTCCTTTATAATCAAACGGTTACGAGTTCACGGCACGTCCCCGTGGCGCTCGACCGGGCCGAAAAGTGTCGAGGAATTCAACAGTGGATTCTCACAACCGCGAGTTTCGAGCGTAAGCACATGAAATCGCTGATAAAATTTGTTGTTGAATTTCGCGACAGCCCTTTTCGGAGGGATGCCGAATAGTTCAACACGCCGACGAGCCATCGCTGTAGGATATTTCGGCACGCGACTTTTTCGCCTTATTTATCAGGCCACTGGCGCTTTTTTATGGACATGCGAGTCCGCTTTGTGGTACCCTTGCGTCGTGCTCGGGAATCCCGAGCGGAATTTCGTCCGCAAATGGCGGGCGGGTTGGATTTGGCGATGTCGGGTTCGGAAAACGCCGCGCGTGCGCCCGGCGGCCTCGGTCGTCGCGCGTTGCGTTGGTTCGCGAGGCAGCCGCTCCAACACAAGTTGGTCGTCGCCACGCTCCTGCTGACCCTCACTCCTCTCATTGTCTATTCTTCAGTCGCCGCCGGTTTCCAGCGCGCCCGCGCCGTGGACAGCGCCCGCGAGGCTCTCGAGTTCGCGTCCATGAGCATCCTGCGCCTGTGCGAGGCGCAGGAGGCCCTCAACCGATTCCACGAGAATCGCTTTCAGGTTGCGGACGGCGTGAGCGGCGCGACGATGGGCTGGCGCGAAGGCGGCCAATTCAAATCGCTGCGCGACGTCGTGCGCGAGGTGCGCGTCGGGCGCCACGGCGAGAGCGTCGTCTTCGACGGCGAGGGCCGCGCACGCATCCATCCCCGCTTGGCGGAAGGCGAGGCCCTCGACCGGGACGGCCCCGACGCGGCGACCACCCGCGAATTGCTCGATACCGCCCGCGCGCTAGGGGCCGGGCAGATCGCGCTGCGCGAGATTCCTTGGGCGAGCGGGGGCGCAACGGCGAAGCGACTGGCCGCCGTCGGCTACTTCGCGCCGTACGACTGGGTGGTGCTGGTCAGCGAGAACGAAGCCGACATTCTGGCCGAATACCATCGCGGACGGCGCGCCTTTCTCGTACTCTTCGTCGTCACCGTCGCCCTCATTCTCGTGGGCGTGCAGGTGATCTCCGCGTGGATGATGCGGCCGATCGTCACCCTCACCGCCGCGACCGAGGTGGTGGCCGAGGGCAGCTTCGACGTCCCCCTCCCCCGCGCCCCGGCCGACGACGAAATCGGCCGCCTCACCCGGGCGTTCGGGCGCATGGTCGATCAGCTCAACGCTGCCCGCGAAAACCTGCTCGAATGGAATCGCACGCTCGAGGACAAGGTCGAGGCCCGCGCCCGCGAGCTCGAAACCGCGCGCGACCGCGTGCTCGAATCGGAGAAGATGGCGTCGCTGGGCAAGATGGCCGCGATGGTGGCGCACGAGATCAACAACCCGCTCTCGGGCGTGCTCAGTTACGTCAAAGTCTGCCGTAAGTTGATCGATGCCGAGCCGACCCCCGAACGCCTCGACGCCATCCGCCGCCATCTCGACACCGGAGCCGTCGAAATCAAGCGCGTGGGCGACATCGTGCGCAACCTGCTCATGTTCGCCAAACGCACCTTCGGCGAGTTCGCCACGGGGCCGCTCAACGAGATCGTGCGCCGCGCGGCGGGGCTCGTGCGCCACGGCATGGACATGAAGAACATCGCGTTCGAGCAGGATCTGTCGGCGACCGAACTGACGCTCGTCCACTGCGATGCGAGCGGGCTGGAGCAGGTGCTCGTGGCGCTGTTCGTCAACGCGATGGACGCCATGGAGCCGGGCGGGCGACTCCTGGTCTCCACCGACTATGAGAATAAGGAAGAGGTGCGCATCCGCGTGCACGACACCGGCAAGGGCATCGAGCCCGATTTGCTGCCGCACATCTTCGAGCCGTTTTTCACCAGCAAGACCTCGGGCAAGAGCATCGGCATGGGCCTTGCCGTGGTGTGGGGCGTGGTGCAGGCGCACCACGGTCGCGTGAAGGTGAACTCGACGCCGGGCATCGGCACGACGTTCACGATCACGCTGCCCCTGCGCGGTCCGTCCGACGAAGCGGGCGCGTCGGCGTTCGGGCGCGTGACGAAATCGGGAGCCTGATGTTTTTCGGAGTGTGAGCCATGGAAACCTCGGATATCGGCATTCTGATCGTGGACGACGAATTCTCGGTGCGCGACTCGCTCGACGCGTGGTTTTCGGCGGACGGGTTCCGCACGGGCACGGCGGCGAGCGCGGACGAGGCATTGGCGGCGCTGGACCGCGGCAAGTGGGAGATCGTGCTGACCGACATCAAGATGCCGGGCATGGACGGCATGGCGCTGCTGCGTCGGATCAAATCCACAACGCCCGACACGGTTGTCATCATGATCACCGCGTTCGCGGCGGTGGACACGGCCATTCAGGCGCTCAAGGACGGCGCGTTCGACTACATTTGCAAGCCCATCGACCCGGACGAACTGACGCACATCGTGCGCAACGTGATGGACGCGATCCGGCTGCGCAACGAGAACCGTGAGCTGCGCGAGGGCATCGACCGGCTCGCCGCCGTGGACGAGATCGTCGGCGGCTCCGCCGCGATCCGCAACATGATCCGGCTGATCGGCGAGGTCGCGCCGACCGACTCGACGGTGATGATCCGCGGCGAATCGGGCACGGGCAAGGAGCTCGCCGCCCGCGCGATCCACATGAACAGCCGCCGCAAGTATTTCAGCCTCGTCACGGTCAACTGCGGCGCCATCGCAGAGACGCTGCTGGAAGACGAACTGTTCGGCCACGAAAAGGGCGCGTTCACCGGCGCGCAGTATCTGCGCAAGGGCAAGCTCGAAACCGCGGACCGGGGCACGATCTTTTTCGACGAGATCGGCGACATCCCCCCGCGCATGCAGATCGACATTTTGCGCGTCATCGAGACCAAGCGATTCACGCGGCTCGGCGGCGACAAGGAGATCGGCGTCGATTTCCGCATCATCAGCGCCACCAACCGCGACCTGGAGCAGATGGTGAAGGACGGCACCTTCCGCGAGGACCTCTACTATCGCCTCAACGTCTTTCGCATCGACCTGCCCGCGCTGCGCGACCGCGCCGAGGATATCGAGCCCATCGCGCGCTACTGGCTCGGCCGGCTCGTCGAGCAGATGAACAAGCCGGTCGAAGGCTTCACCGAGCAGGCCCTCGCCCGCCTCGCCGCGCACCCGTGGCCGGGCAACGTGCGCGAGCTGCGCAACGTCATCGAGCGCGCGCTGGTGTCGGCGCGCGGGCGACGCATCGACGCGGCGGACCTGTCGCTGCCCGCGACCGGCGGCCCGGCCGCCCCCACGCTGATGTCCATCGCAGACATGGAGAAGGTGCACATCGAGCACGTGCTGCGTCAGGTGGACTGGAACATCTCGCGCGCGGCCGAAGTGCTGGAGATCGACCGGGCCACGCTGTACAACAAGATCAAGAAATACGGGCTGCGAACCTGAACCGGGCGCGAATGTGTCGATTGTTCTTCGTCCGATCGGCTACGTGGACGCGGCGCTGCTGGACGCGATCGCGCCGCGCGTGGCGCGGTGGTGCCGGCGCGAGGTGCGGCTCGACCCCCGCGCGATCGATCCCGAGCCCGCCCGCGACCCGAAACGCCATCAGTACCACGCGGGCGTTCTGCTCCAGAATTTGCTCGACGAGTCGAACGACGCGGCCACAGACGCGCGCGTGCTGGGCGTGACCGGCGTCGATCTGTTCATCCCCATTTTCACGTACCTGTTCGGTCAGGCGCAGCTCGGCGGGCGCGCGGGCATCTTTTCGACGCACCGTTTGCGCGAGGAATTTTACGGCGGCGGGCACGACGGCGACCGGCTCGTCGCGCGCGCGGTCAAGGAAGCGGTGCACGAACTCGGTCACACGTTCGGCCTGCGGCACTGCATCGACCCATCGTGCGTGATGCGCTCGTCCACCTATATCGAAGAGGTCGATCAGAAGGGCGAGGACTTTTGCCTCGCGTGCGCGGCGCATCTGCACGCGCCGACTTGACATCGCCCGCCGCCGCGCCGATATCTTTCGGGATTTCGTCCATCGAATTTTTTGGAGTTGCCGTTGAGCGAGCGCGGTCAGCCCGGTCCCATCGACGGCATCGCGCGTTTCGCAAACCGGTGGATGCTGGTCGCATTCGCATGGACGATCGGCGGCTTCGTGCTCGGTGTGATGCGCGCCGGGCCCTACGACTACCTTGACCGCGGCCTGCCCGGCGTCTTCGTCGCCACGGTGCAGAAATTCCTCGCCCCCGGCATCGAAAACGGCCTCGCCGTCGGCTTCGTGTTCGCCGTGCTCGTCGCCGTCGCGCGGCGGCTCGGCGGGCGACCCGCCGTGCGTGTCCTCGTCGCCGCCACGCCCACCGTGCTAATCATCGTGTCGTACGTCTTCTACGAGCGCGTCACGCTCGAGGGCGGACGGATGTTCAACATCGTCAACCTCACGATGACCATCAACTCGCCCGCCGAGCTGCTCGAAGTTTTTGTGCGTCTCGGCATGGCGGTCGAACCCCTTGCGTTCCGCGTCGTGCGGATCGCCCTGGCCGGGCTGCTCGCGGTCGCGTTCCTCGTCGTCGCCCACATCGTCCGTCGCCCGCGCGCCGCCGCCCCCGCCTGCCGACACCGCGCCCGCGCGTGGGTCGCCCCGGTGCTGCTCGTCGCGATGGTGATGCTCGGAGGACTCCTCGGCCGCCAGGCGACCGATCCGCTGCCCGCCGGCGCGGGCGACATCGTGCTCATCAGTATCGACACGCTGCGCGCCGACCATCTTCAGGTTTACGGCTACGAACGCGACACTGCGCCCGCCCTCACGCGGCTTGCCGCCGATGGCGTGGTCGTCGATCAGTTCATCTCCCATGCCCCGTGGACGCTGCCCGCGCACGCGTCGATCTTCACCGGACTCATGCCGCACGAGCACGGCGCGACCGACTGGCGTCACAAGATCCGCGATTCGGTCGGCGTTTTTCCCGAGGCGCTGCGCCAGCGTTCGTACCGCACGGGGGCTTTCGTCAACGGCGTGTACGTGTCCGACAAGTTCGGGTTCGACCGCGGCTTCGATGTCTTCCGCTTCGACGAAACCACCCACGCCGCCGAAAACGTGCGCGACGCCGCCCTGTGGCTGTTCTCCGACCGGCGCCCCGGATTCCTCTTCATCCACCTGTTCGATACGCATCATCCCTATGTCCCGCCGCCTGAGACGTATGGGATATTCGGCCCGCCGACGCCGAAGCTGATGGACAAGCAGACGGTGTTCTCGGAGTTCCTCGACTGGGCGCGGGTCGATCCGCACTACACCTCGCGCGCGACCATCAACCGCTACGACGAGTTGATCCTTTACGTCGATCAGATGCTCGGGCGGTTTTTCCTGCGCATGCAAGAATTGGGGCGTTACGACAACGCCCTCATCGTCGTGCTTTCCGATCACGGCGAGGAATTCTTCGACCACGGCTACTGGGGGCACTCCAACTTCCTCTACGAAGAAATGGTGCGCGTGCCGCTCATCGTGAAGTGGCCGAAGGGCGCGTGCGCCGGCTCGCGCCTGGTTGACGCGCCGATTCCGGCCCGGGCCGTCGCCAAGCTCATCCTCGACGCCTCGACAGACGACGCGCGCCGGGGCGAACTGCTGCGCTGCGAAAAGGACGGCGTGCCGAAACTCCTGCACGACCTCGTCGAGCGCGGACCGATCGTCTCCGAGACGCAGTCGATGGGCCCGAACCGCTTTTCGGCGCGAACGACGACCGAGAAGCTCATCGAGCCTTTCATGCCCGGCAACCCGCGCGACATCCGCGCGATGGCCCGCCCGTGGGAGTACTTCCGATTGAAAGACGACCCGCGCGAGATTTTCAACCTCTACGAACCCGGCGGCGCGGCCGCGTTGGAAAAAGCGATCGAGACCGCCCGCCGTGACCGAGAAACCGCTTCCGGCGATATGGAGAACATCCAACTCGACCGCCGCACGCTCGACCGCCTCAAGTCGCTCGGGTATCTGAACTGACCGCCCGCACGTCGCGGCGTCACGTCCCGCCCCTTTTGGCCTAACTCTTGAAATGCACGATAACATGTTTTATGTTAGAGTGCATAATGAGTGTTAGGAGCCGTCATGACGCTCGGGCTTGTCGACTTTGAGCGCTACCTCGTGGAAGCGCTCGCCATTTCCGTGTCCGGTCGACCGTGGCTTGGCGGCCAACGCCTTCCCGCGTTCCTCCGAGGCAATTACGCCTTTTTCGAGTGCGAGATCGACGGGCACCCCTGCCTGATCATGCAAGATCGAAACCGGGAGGACGTTTCCCCGGCTACGGTTCGCAAGCACATGGCGATGGTCCGCGGAAAATGGAGCGCGGACGTCATCTACGTGTGCGATCGCGTCACGGCATACAACCGCAAGCGCCTGATCGAACAGAAGGTGCCCTTCGTCGTACCCGGCAACCAGATGTATCTCCCAATGTCAGGCATCGACCTTCGAGAGCATTTCCGTAAGCTCCAAACGGAGAATCGGAAGTTTGCCCCAGCGACACAGGCTACGATCATTCACCTGCTGCTGAATGAGTCCGCGGGGAGTCGCATCACTCCCACCGAAACGGCGGCAGCGTTGAGTTACACACCCATGACAATGACACGGGTGTTCAACGAAATCGAAGCGGCGAACCTTGCCGCGCCCATCAAGCACGGAATCGGGCGATGCCTGATCATGCCAGGAAACCTGAGAGATCTCTGGACCAACGCTTTGCCGTATCTGCGCAGCCCCATCGAACGAAGGGTCAGCGGAAAACTCAGCACGTGGGAATCGCCGGGGCCACTGGCGGGGATCGCGGCCCTGGCCCGATATTCCGATCTCGCGGAACCGGAACACCCCACGTTCGCGGTCAGTCGCGAGCGTTGGAAAATGCTCCGGCAATCCGGACAGGTTCAGGAACTTCCATCCGAGGAAACGGACGCCGCGCAATTTGAGGTTTGGCGCTATTCGCCACAACCCCCAAAGAACTGCAAAGTGGTCGACCGGCTTTCCCTGTATCTCTCGCTGAAGGACGATCCGAACGAGCGCGTGGAAGCCGCTCTCGACGAACTGTTGCGGGGCGTACCGTGGTGAAGGGTCTCGAAATCTTCCGGGAGCACTTTCGGCTCCTCGCGGACAGATATCTGCTGATCGGGGGCACGGCGTGTGACCTCGCGATGAATGCCGCGGGGGTCGAGTTCCGCGCGACCAAGGATCTCGACATCGTCCTGTGCGTTGAGACACTGGATGCGGCATTCGTCACGGCGTTCTGGGAATTCGTCCGCGCGGGCGGATATCAAGCCAGGCGAAAGGAGATGGGAGGGCGGCAGTGCTACCGGTTTCAGAATCCGACGGATGCCGATTACCCGTCTATGTTGGAGTTGTTTACGCGGAAACCAGATCTGCTTGATCTCCCCGAAGGCGCTCACCTGACACCGATTCCGATGGGGGACGAAGTATCGAGCCTGTCGGCGATCCTCATGGAAGATGATTACTATCGATTCATCCAAGGCGGACGGAAAAGCGCCGAAGGGTTGACCTATCTCGGACCTGAGCACCTGCTGCCGCTCAAGGCCCGCGCGTGGCTCGACCTGACGGCGCGAACAGCCGAGGGGCAACCTGCTGACGGTCGGGACGTCAGAAAGCACGGGAACGATGTGTACAGGCTCTATCAAATCCTCGACCCCGACTTCGCGGGGGATGTTCCCGAGACCGTCCGTCACGACCTGCGGAACTTCGTCACACGGATGCGCGACGAGACAATCGACCTCAAGGCGCTCGGAGTGCGAGGCGCGGATCGAGATTCGATACTGGAAGAGATCCGCCGCATTTATCGACTGGGAACCTGAACCCCGTCGGACGTCACGCTCCCCCGCCTTGGCGCGAACGGCGATTCGGGTTAAACACGTCCGCCGGCCCCGGCGGGATTCCCCGGGGCCGCGTTGCGAACCTCGGTGGAAACGCCGCACGAACGGACGCCGTGACCAGAACCGCGACATTCCAACTCGCATTGATCCTGATTCTGCTGCGCCTGTTCGCGGGCGTCGCGCGCGCGTCGTCGATCTACACGCCGAACACCATCGGCCTGTCGCCGCGCGCCACAGCGCTCGCCAACGCGCTCGGCGGCGAGGCCGACGACGTGGCCGCGCACTACCTCAACCCCGCGGGCCTCGCCGTTACGGACCACACCGAGTTCCTCGCGTCGTACGCCTACACCATGCCGCGCCTCGTCGGCGGCCTCGCGGACGGGCAGACGGTGCACGAACGCGCGAGCAACCATCTGGTGATCCTCGGTCTGCGCCTCGACCTCGATGCCCTCGCCGGGCCACGGCTGAATCTTCCGCCCCTCGGCTGGGGATTTTCCGTCGCCGTCGATCGCAATTTCGGCACGATGATGATCTTCGACGACGTGCGTTCGGATTACGGCGAATTCGACCGCTGGGGTGAGGCGAACATGACGATGCAGTCGGCGCTCGGCGTCGGCATCGCGCCGCACGTCGCGCTCGGCATCGGGTTTCACGGCGGCTTTCGCGGCGACGGCATCGTCGAGACGCGCGCCGAAGTGTCGGGCGGCACGTCGAATGAAGGCACGCGCATGCGCGGCAGCTTCAGCCCCAAGCCGCTGTACGGCGTATACGTGTATGGCGAGGGCTGGGGCGTGGGCGCGACGTACCGCGAAGAAACCTGGGGCAGCTTCGAGGCGATCGAGGTGACGGCCGAGCCCACCGTCGCGGGTCTGCCCTTTCCCACGATGAACATCCCCATGAATTTTCTGGATACCTACGTGCCGCGCGACGTGACCGTGGGCATGCACTGGGACGCGCCGGGCGGCGTGCGCGTGCTGGCCGACGGCTCGTGGCGGCAGTGGAGCCGTTACGAGGAGGTCGCCGCGCGGCCGCACTTCGCGGGATCGCACTCCGAATACGAGACGGTGGACGTGTGGATTCCGCGCGCCGCCGCCGAGTGGACGATCGACGACCAGTGGACCGCGCGCGCGGGGTATCGCTTCGAGCCCACGCCGTTTCGCACGATCGGCACGCGCTTCCCCGAATCGGGCACGACCATTCGCGGCAAGGTCATCCTCGACGCCGACACGCACGTCATGGGCGGCGGCGTGGGCTGGCGCCCGCCCATCGCCGACTGGTTCCGCGTGCCGCTGCGCCTGGACGCGACGTACCAGTATCACGCGCTCGTGCCGCGCCGCGCCGCCACGTCGGACGGCCATGATTACAACGCGCGCGGTGGTGTGCACCTTCTCCACGGCGGATTGCTGTTCGGGGGGGAGACGGCGCAGTAGCGCCGTCACCGCCGGCGGACACGACGGTCCATGTGGCACAGTCGCCCCCGCCATCCATGCAAGATGGTCGTTTCCCGCTCCGGAGGCTCCCGATGAAACGCCCCCTCGCGCTCGCCGTCGTATTGGCGCTCGCCGCCACGGTCGCCGCCGCGCAGTTTCCCGCCGACATCGCCGCGCGCTATGAGACGAAGATGACGGCGAAGGTCTCGCGCGTGATCCCGCTGGAAACGCATTCATACATCGTGCTCGTCGACAAAGGCGCGGCGCACGGCGTGAAGCCTAGGACGATGGCGCTCAAGTACGGCTTGAATACCGCCGACGGCGAATTCGCGGTGATCGAAAACTTCAAGGCGCTCAAACAATCGGACCTCACGCCGGAGCGCATGCGACGTCCCTTCGCGGCGTTCCTGTCCACCGACGACGACTTCACCGCGTTTTATTTTTGGACCTTCGACGCGGGCATCGAGGCGATGAAGGCGCTGAACGAGACGAAGGGAAAAGCGTTCGCGTATCCCGCGCCGAAGGTCGGCGATTTGGTGGAGTTCGTCATCGCGAAGCCGTGAGGCATGCCCTCACCCCCGGCCCCTCTCCCGTCATGACGGGAGAGGGGTGCCGTCTTCGATCCTGAGGCTCAGACCCGAAGGGAGCAATGCGAGGCGGGGTGAGGGTTGGTTCCCGATTATCCGGTCTTTCCAACGGTTGCGTGTTTTCCGATAATAAATGGATTGAATCGGCGACGGTGCACCCGGTGCCGCGCGATGCGGTTGGTTGAGCCTGAACATGCGAACGACGCGGATGTTCGCGCGGAGGAACGATGTCGATGAAGTGGATTGCGGTTTGGCTGGCGGCAGCGCTGTTCGCCTTCGCGGCGTGCGACGCCCTCACCGAAAGCGTGAATGACGCGACGGCCAAGGAAGAAACCTTCGAGGAAGAACTCGACGAAATGCCGATCGTCGGCGTGGGCGCGGTCTGCCCGCCGGCGCTGCTGACCTTCGACGACCTGCTGGCCGACATCGACTGGTGGGCCGACGCCAAGGGCCATCTGGAAGACCTCGCCGTCGAGGCGATGGATTACGAGGTCAAGGACAACGAGACCCCCGCCGACGTGACCGTGCGTCTGTACCTCACCGAAACCACCGACGCGGAGCAGATCTCCGAGGACGACTTCATCGGCGTGACCGAGCTGATTCCCGCGAACACGACGACTGACGACTGGACGCCGCTCGATCTCGCGACCGACGCCGAGGACCGGCTGACCGAACTCGTCATGGAGTCCGATACCGAGTTCGCCATCTGCGCCAAGATCCCCGAGGTCGAGGACGGCACGGTGGCGCAGGAGGACGTGAACCTGACGCTCGGCTTCCAGGTCGTCGCCACCGCGACGTTTGTGCCGATCTCCGGGGACTGATCCGCGCGCGTCGGATTCCTGTCCGCGTCTTGACCACGCCCCCACCGTGTGGTGGTGTGCCCGCATGCCGAAAAAGGGCTGGGACCATCTCGTCACGACGCTCGTGATCGCTGCGGCGGTTTATCTCGCGACGCACACCATGTTTCGACCGTGGCCTCTGTGGGGTCATTCGTCGGGGCTCGACGCGGCGCGGCTTTTCGAACTCGACCGCGGCCTGCGCGCGGGCGAGCTCTATACGCGCTGGGCACCCGACATGTACGCGGGTTACGGCTCTCCGCTGCTCGCGATGTACGCCCCGTGGGGCTACTACGTCGCTTGGCCGTTCCACGCCCTCGGCCTCACGCAGACCCTCGCGATGAAATGCTCGTATCTGCTCGCCGTGCTCGGCGCGGCGCTGGGCATGTTCGCGCTCGCGCGACGGATCGCCGGGCGCGACGCGGGGCTCGCGTGCGCAATCCTCTACGTCTTTGCACCCTACCTGCTTGTCGATCTGTACGCCCGCGCGGCGATTGCGGAGTTGTGGGGTTTCGCGCTCATTCCATGGATCGTGCTGGGGCATCTGCGTTTCGCGGATGAGGGCGACGCGCGATGGCTCGCGCTCGCGGCGCTGGCGCACGGGGTGCTTGGCTTTGCGCACAACATCAGTTTTCTCATCTACACGCCGATCGTCGCGTTGTTCATCGTGCTGCGCACGCCTCGCCGCCGGTGGATCGCGGCGCTGGGCGCGATCGGCGCGGCGCTCTCACTTTCGGCGTTTTTCTGGTTGCCCGCGCTCGCGCTCAAGGATGCGGTGCAGTCCGAGAAACACCTGACGACGGGATTCTTTTCGTTCACGCGGCATTTTGTTCCCGCGCTCGATCTATTCCGCCCGCACTGGGGTTTCGGCGCGCCGGGCGGTGAGGACGGCGTGGGCATGTCGCGCCAACTCGGCCTCGTGCACTGGGCCGTACTCGCGGGCGCGCTGGTCGCGGCCATCCGCGTGCGCACGGTTCGGCGCGACGCGGCGGTGTTCCTCGTGCTCGCGGCCATCGGCCTGGCGTTCACGAATCGCCTCACCGCGCCGCTGTGGGAACACCTGCCCCTCATCCGCTTCGTGCAGTTTCCGTGGCGTTTCCTGATGGTGGCGACTTTTGCCGCGACCGTTTCGCTAGCCATCGTCTTCGCCGCGCTGCGCGACGGCCTCGGCGCGCGCTGGACCGAAGCGCGTCGGCTCGGTGCGATAGGTGTGGTCATCGTCGCCGCGACGATACTGTATTTCCCCTACGCATCGGCGCGCTATCTGCTCCTCGACCTCGACACGCTCTCATACAAGATGTTCGACGCCGAAGGTGCGGCAAGCGCGGCGGGCGAGGCGATGGGCGAACCCCGCTTTGCGACCTTCGACGAATTTCTCTCGGTACCCAACGTGCGCGCGGCGAACATCACCGGCATGGCGTCGGATGATTTCCTGCCCGTGGCCGTGACGCAAAAGCCCGCGCGCCCGGCCGCCGCGCCGTGGCGCGTCGTGGACGGCGACGCCGATCTCGAGGGCGGCGAGACGGGTTTTTGCCGCTACGAAGCGCGCACCACCGTGCGCACGCATGCGACGGTCGCCCTCGAAGTCTTCTGGTTCCCCGGCTGGACGGTGCGTGTGGACGGCGCGCGAACGAAGACGGCGCCGCTCCCCGAAACCGGCGTCGTGAGCGTCACCGTCGAGCCGGGCGAGCACGCCATGGTCGCGACCTACGAGCGCGCCGAGATTCACCGTATCGCCGACGCGATCAGCCTGCTGGCGCTCGCGCTGGTGGTGGGCGGCGTCTCGGTGAACACGTGCCGGCGGCGACGATTGGACATCGAGCTCTGACCTTCCGCATTGACGCCGCGCGCCGCAACACCCTAACCTTCGCGCTTCTTTTTCGGAGGCCCCTTTGCGCCCGGCCCGCTCCGGCGGCGGATTTGCCGCGATCGCCTATACGCTGCGGCTCGCAGCCGCCGTCGGCCCGCTGCGGTTGTGGCGCGCCATGCGTTCGCGAAACGCATGCAAGGCGTGCGCGCTGGGCATGGGCGGCGCGGCGGGCGGCATGCGCAACGAGATCGGGCATTTCCCCGAGCTGTGCAAGAAGTCCTTGCAGGCCATGGCCGGGGATATGCGCGGCGCGATCCCGCAGGAATTCTTCGCGGCCAATTCCATCGCGCGCCTTCGCGCCATGTCGCCCCGCGAACTCGAGGCCGCCGGTCGTCTAACCTTTCCTGTCATCGCCGAACCGGGCCAGGCGCACTACCGCCCCATCGCGTGGGACGACGCGCTTGCACGCATTGCGGGCACGCTGCGCGCGACGAATCCGCTGGAGACGTTCTGGTATTTCAGCGGGCGCTCGTCGAACGAGGCCGCGTTTTTGCTGCAAATGTTCGCGCGCGTTTACGGCACGAACCACGTCAACAACTGCTCCTATTACTGCCATCAGGCGAGCGGCGTCGGGCTGATGGGCTCGATCGGCGGGGCGACCTCGAGTGTCGATCTCGAAGATGTGGAAAAGTGCGATCTGTTTGTCTTGATCGGCGGCAACCCGGCCTCGAATCACCCGCGCCTGATGTCGATGCTCATGCGGCTGCGTCGGCGCGGCGGGCACGTGATCGTCGTCAATCCCGTGCGCGAGCCGGGGCTCGTGCGGTTCCGCGTGCCGTCCGATCCGTGGAGTCTGCTCTTCGGCACGCGCATCGCAAGCCAGTACGTGCAGCCGCATATCGGCGGCGACATCGCGTTCATGACCGGCATGGCGAAGCGCCTCGTCGAGATCGGCGCGGTCGATGGCGTGTTCCGCGAAACGGCGACCGATGGGTGGGACGCGCTGCGCGCCGTCACCGACCGCACGACATGGGACGACATCGTCGCCGCATCGGGCGTGACGCGGGTGCAAATCGAGCGCGCCGCCGACGTGTATGCGAAAAGCCGCGCGGCGATCTTCGGCTGGACCATGGGCATCACGCACCACGCGCATGGTGTCGAAAACGTGCAGTGGATCGCGAATCTCGCCCTGATGCGCGGCATGATCGGCCGCCCGCATGCCGGGCTCCTGCCGATTCGGGGTCACAGCAACGTGCAGGGCATCGGGACGATGGGCGTGACGCCGGCGCTTCGCCGTGCGGTTTATGAACGATTTCGAGAGCACGGCCTCGCGCCGCCCGACGCGCCGGGTCTCGACACGATGGGGTGCGTCGAAGCGGCCGAGCGCGGCGAGATGCGCGCGGCCGTGTGCCTGGGCGGCAACCTCTTCGGCTCGAATCCCGACGCGGACTTCGCTCGGCGCGCGATGGCGAAGATCGGGCTCGTGGCGTACCTCAACACGTCGCTCAACAACGGCCATGCGCACGGGCGGGGCGAGACGACGATCATCCTGCCCGTCGCCGCGCGCGACGAGGAGGAGCAACCGACCACGCAGGAGTCGATGTTCAACTTCGTCCGTCTGTCGGAGGGTGGTCCACACCGATTCGAGGGACCGCGCGGCGAGGTCCGGATCGTCGCCGATCTCGCGCACCGCGTGATGGGCGAGCGCTCGCCGATCTCGTTCGCCGATCTCGCCGATCACGCGAACATCCGCGCTTGGATCGCGAAACTGATTCCCGGCATGGAGCCGGTTGCGGGCATCGAACGCACCCGCGCGGAGTTCACGATCCCGGGGCGTGTGCTGCACGCGCCGACATTCGCCACGCCCACGGGCCGCGCGAAATTCCACGCGCATCCCATCCCTCTCAGCAACGACAAAGCCGGGCACATCCGTCTCATGAGCGTGCGCAGCGAGGGGCAGTTCAACACGGTGGTGTACGAGGACGCGGACATCTACCGCGGCCAGGAGCGGCGCGACGTGATCCTCATGAACGAGCGCGACCTGGAGCGCTTCGGCATCGCGCACGACGCCCGCGTGCGCGTGAAGAGCGACACCGGCGAGATGCGCGGTCTCGTCGCGAGGGCCTTCGACGTGCGCGCGGGCAATGCGCTCGTCTATTATCCGGAATGCAACGTGCTGATCGGCCGTGCGGTCGATCCCGCCAGCCGCACGCCCGCCTTCAAATCGACCTGGGTCACGATCGCGCCGATGTGAAGGGACGAACCCTCGCCCGTCATGTGTCACGGCCGCCTTCGGCCGTGCGGCACTCGGATATTTCCCGGCCGAGGGCGGCCGGGCCACACCTGATGAATGTGGCGCGGGCTAATATTTGTAGCGCGGGCTAACTATTTGTGGCGCGGGCGCCCTCGCCCGCGACGGTATCGAACACTTCTGCGAGCTTCTTCGCCGTGACGCGCTCGTCGTAGTCCCACGCGCGGACACGGCCCGCCTCGCCGGCGCGGCGCGCGTCGTCCGGGTGTTCGAGATAGTGGCGAATCGCGTCCGCCATCGCGTCGGAATTTCCGGCGGGCACGAGCCGGCCCGGCGCGACCCCGTCGTGCGTCCAAGGCGTGCCGTCGTCGTGCCGGAAGATCTCCGCCGCGCCGCCCACGTCGGTGGCGACGACGGGTACGCCCGCGGCCATCGCCTCGACGATCACGCGCCCGAACGCCTCGACCACGCCCTGCTCGGCGCGATCGTATTTCGAGCTGTGTGCGAGCACGTCCGCCGCGCCCAGCAGCCGCGGCACGTCGGCGCGAATCCCCGCGACGACGAACCGATCCCCCGCGCCCGCGTCGCGCGCGATGGCTTGCACGCGCTCGCGCCACACCCGCGATTCCTCGCCGCCCGCCTGCACCAGCCAGGCGTCGGGAACCGAGCCCATGGCGCGGGCGAGCACGTCGTGGCCCTTCCACTCGATGAGGCGCGCGAGCGAAAGCACCACCCGCGCGTCGGGCGGCACGCCGAGCTCGGCGAGGATCGAACGTTCGCGAGGAACGGCATAGCGCGCGGGGTCGATGCCGTTTTCGGCGATCGCATAGCGGTCTGGGGTCACGTTCGGCATTTGCCGCGTCAGGCATTCGCGCACAGCCCGCGACACGCACACCACGCGCGCCGATTGCGCCGCAAAGGCCGCCTCGGTGCGCCCGAAGAGGCGGATCATCTGCGCGGCGAGCGTGAAGCGCATCCCGCGCGCGGCGAGCGCATCGCCGAAGACTTTGTTCGGCAGGTTGAGGTTGTTGATGTGCACCAGATCGGGCGGGTCTTCGTCCAACACACGCAGGAACTCGGGCACGAGTATGGATGCGAGTCGGCGATAGGCGAGAAACGAAAACGGCCGATTGAGCGGGCCCGGCAGCACGGGATCGGCGAGCGCGCCCGTGTGGCGAAAGACGTCGCGAAAGCCCGGCCACGAGAGCGTGCGCACGGGCACGTCCGGCGGAAGCGAACCGGCAAAAAGATCGGGGTTCGACGCGATCAAGCGAAACCGCGCGCCCGACTCCGACAGCACGCGAATCTGCGCCGCGAGGTGGTGGACCGATCCGCCCATCGCCGGGCTGTTGTCGACCGCGAGGATCTTCATGCCGATTTCCGAATCAAAGCGAGATCCGCGCGGCGAATAAGCCCCACCGCGATTGCGGCGGGAACATAGACGACGACGCCGGTGGCGATGGCGGCGACGAGGCCGTAGGGCCGCGCGAACCACACGGCGATACCCATCGCGCCCGCGGCGAAGACTCCCCGAGCGGCATCGACACCCACGCGCAGCGGGCCAAGTGCGCGCCGCAGCGATACGACGCTCCACGCCCACACGACGGCGAACGACGCGAGGGTCGCCGCCGCCGCGCCCATGTAACTGTGGCGCGGGATCAGATAGAGGTTGAGGCCGACGTTGATCGCCGCGCCGACGAGCGTGATCTTCGCCAGCTCGCCCTCGCGCTCCACCGCGCGCAGCGCCACCGCGGCGAGCGGGTTCACGCTGTCGAGCACCTGTCCCCAGATCAGCACGACGAGCGCCGCGCCCGCGACGGCGAAGGCGTCGCCGAACAGCAGCGCCATCAGGTCGTGTGCGAGCAGCGATGTCCCCACCGCGACGGGCAGCGTGAAGGCGACGAGCGCGCGAAACGACGGACGGAAGGCGTCGAGCACGCCCGCGCCGCCGTGCACGAAACGCCGCGCCATCACCGGGTACACGGCCATGACGAACGCGCTCGTCACCAGGCCCAGGGCCTCCATCAACTTGTACGCGGCGTTGTAGCGGCCGACGGCGAGCTCGGTGTCGACCGGTCCGCGCATCCACGAGAGCATCACGATGTCGGCGCGGTTGTAGAAGATCACGAACATCGTGGTGATGAAAAACGGCCACGAGCCGGTGAGCAGCGTGCGGATGAGGTCGCGATCGGGCCATTCGAAGCGACGATCGACGAGCAGCCCCCGCGCCCAGTGCCGCGCGAGAAAGAACGTGGCGACGCGCGCCAGCGCATACGCGCCGCAAAGCGCGACCACGCCGCCGCCCGCCGCAATGGCGCCGATGCCGAGCGCGATGGTGAGCACGGTGTTGGCCACATCGGCGATCGAAATCAGCTCCATGCGCTCGAAGCCCGCGAAGACCGCGTGATAGCTGTTCGTCACCGACGAAAAGAGCAGGCTTGCCGCGAGCAGGTGAATGGCCAGTTCGACATCGGCTGGGTAACCGAAAAACGGAACCGCGCCGAAAAGCCCCGCGCACAGGAGCAGCGTGAGCACGATGTTGGTGGTGAGGACGCCGGAAAGGAAGCGGCCCGAGCGCTCGCGTTCGCGCGCCACGAAGCGGATGATGAAGGGCCGCGCGACGTAGCCGGGGATCACCTCGACGAAGCCGACGAGCGCCATCGCCATCGAAAAGCGACCGAATCCCGCTTCGCCCATCTCGCGCGTGACGTAGCCGAGAAAGACGAGCGACAGCGCCTTGGTGGCGATGCGGCCCGCGGCGAGCGCCGCGGAGTTCTTCACGACCGAACGCAGGGTGGACATACGCTCGGCAGATTAGCAGAGGCCGCGCGCCGCCGCGAGGTGCTTTTCGTAGAGGCGTCGCTCAGTCGAACCGTTTCGTGCGGAAGTGACAGTAGGGCTTCTTTCCCTTGTGGTCGTAATAGTCCTGGTGGTACTCCTCGGCGCGCCAAAACGTGCCCGCCGGTTCCAGCTTCGTCACGACGTTGAGGCCCTTGGCCTTGAGTAGATCGACCAGTTTCTGAGCGGTCTTCTTCTCTTCGTCGCTCATATAGAAGATCGCCGATCGATACTGCTCGCCGATGTCCGGGCCCTGGCCGTTCATCTCCGTGGGGTCGTGGATCTCGAAAAACAACTTCGCCAGTTCTTCGTACGTGACCTTCGCGGGGTCGTACACGATGCGCACCGTTTCGGCGTGGCCGGTCGTGCCCGTCGTCACGTCGTGGTAGCCGGGATTCTCGACCTTGCCGCCCATGTAGCCGGAGTCCGCGGAGATCACGCCGGGCAAATGGTTGAAGTAGTACTCGACGCCCCAGAAACACCCGCCGGCAAAAAAAACGGATTTCGTGGCGGACTTCATTTCGGCCTTGGCCGGACCGCCCTGCGCGCGCGACGACGTGGGCATCGCGAGCGCCGCGGCGACGCCGACGGCGAACATGAGGGCGATGATCAGCAGCGTCTTCACGGCGAGAGTCCTTTCCCGGCCCGCGGCCGGCGGATTGTCCAACGGTGAGAGATACGCCGGAACCGTGCAAGGCGTTTCCGATTTCGATTTCTCCCGCGGATGTGCCCCCCTTTCGAGTGGCCATCGCGGATGTCACGGAGGTTGACCAAAATGCCGATATTGACTGGTCAGTGCAGGAGGCTTATATAGTCATACATGAACTCGGCTTTCCTCGAACGTCGGTTCGCCAGAGCCGTCTCGTCCGCCTTGGCCGATCTTCTGGGAGAGAAACAAATCTCCTCGGAGGTCGAAATCGGCGAATCGACGCGGCCGAACCTCATCGCGCGAGTCGGGAACCGCGTATTCATCGTGGAATGCAAAGCGAACGCGTCTTCGTCTCAGGTTGGAGTCGCAATCGAGCGGCTGAGAGGCGCCGCGAAGCATGATCGCAGAATGGTTCCCCTCGTCGCCGTGCCATACATGGGCGAGGTCGGCCGGCGTCTGTGCGAAAATGCGGACATCGGATGGATCGACTTGTCGGGCAATGCGCTCATTCGCGCAAAGGATTTGTTCGTGCGCGTCGAGGGTCGCCCCAATCGTTTCAAAACCGCCGGTCGCCCGCCCGACGTGTTCGCGCCAAAGAGCGCGCGGATTGCCCGGTGGCTTCTCATGCATCCCGATGAGGCGTGGACCCAACGCGAACTCGCCCGCTCGACGGGGATGGACGAGGGGTTCGTCAGCCGCATCGTCAAGCGACTGGCGGTGGCGGATCTCGTCTCGCGCGACGAATCCGGGAGAGTCCGGTCGCGTGACGCGAACCTGCTGCTCGACGCGTGGGCCGAGACATATCGGTTCGAAAACCACACCATCCTGAAGGGACATGTCGCCGCGCGTTCCGGCGAGGATCTCGTGAATACCGTGGCTGATCGTCTCGGCAGTGCAAAGCTGAGGTACGCGGCGACGGGACTGGCTGCGGCGTGGCTGTATTGCCGGTTTGCCTCGTTTCGGCTCGCATCATTTTATCTCGCCGAAGAACCGACCGCCGATTTGCCGGATCGAATCGGCTTTCGCGAGGATCCGCGCGGCGCTAATCTTTGGCTCGTTCTTCCGAAGGACATGGGAGTGTTTCAGGAAACGCGGGTCATCCGGGATGTCACGTGCGTGCATCCGGTCCAGGTGTATCTCGATCTGGCGGGCCACCCCGAGCGGGCGCCCGAGGCTGCCGAGCGTTTGCGCGCGGACTTCCTGAAACCGGGCGCGCATGACTGACAAACCCACTACCGCCGCGGGTTACGGTCCGAGGCAAACGGAACTGGTGCGCGCGACCTGCCTTTATGTCGCGACGAAACTGGGCGACTTGCTGAACGAGGTCGTGGTGATCGGCGGTCTCGTCCCGTCGTTGCTGATCGATCAGCACGTTCCCGGAAGCGGGATCGACGTCCATGTCGGCACGATGGACCTCGATCTCGGGCTGACGCTCGCGATCTTCGATCGGAAGCGATACCAAACACTCACCGAGCGCCTGCGTCGCGCGGGTTTCGCACCCGATCGAAACGAGCAAGGCGCGGCGACACGTCAATGCTGGCGGATTGTCGGTGAGGGCTCCGTGACGGTGGACTTCCTCATTCCGCCCACCAACGCGAAAGACCGGGGTGGCGATCTCAGGAACATTGAGCCGGACTTCGCGGCGTTCATTGCCCCGGGGCTCCCACTGGCATTCGAACATCGCATCAGCGTCACGATTTCCGGTCGAACGATCCTGGGAGAGGAAGCGACGCGAGATATCTGGGTATGCGATCCCGGCGCATTCGTGGTGATGAAGGCGTTGTCCTGCGGGAGTCGTGGAGAAAACAAGGACGCCTACGACCTGTATTACGTGGTTCGCAACTTCGGCAATGGGATCGAGGATGTGTTGCGCTACATTCATCCTCTCGTGGATCACCACGACTCCCGTCAGGCATTCGCCATTCTCCGCGCCGACTTTCTCGCGCACGACGCAATCGGTCCGCGCCGCGTCGCTTCATTCCTGACCGGCGGTTCCGACGATACGATCCAAGCGGACGTTGTCGGATTCATCGGCAGCCTCGTGAAGCGTTGGCAGCCCCCGACCGACTCGGCTTAGAAACGGCGCAACGGTCGCCCCCAGGCGGGAGCGGTTGCTGTCCGAGTTTCGCGAAATGTCAATCACACGCCTCCGCGCACGCACCGCGCGAAATTCAGCACGCGCAGCACGTCGCCCTGCGGGCCGTCGCCGCACCCGATCGTCGAGTCCGGCGTCATCGTCTTCGGGTCGCTGCGTTGCGCGCCCGCACCGTGCACGTCCATGAGTTCCTTTTCGCCCGAACCGCCGATCTCCATGCAGCCCAGCGCCTCGCCGAACGCGATGTACGCCGCGAAGTCGGGGCCGTCGTCGTGCGTGGTCGAGGTCCAGTAGTACGCCCAGTTTTCGCCGCCGCCCTCGTCGGTGATCGGCGTCGCGGTGAAGAGCGGATCGATCGCCGCGGAGTCCGTGGTCGCCGGCGAGCGGGAGTAATCGACAAGGCCCTGCAATTCCTTCGCGTTCGGCAGCCGCCAGTCGTCGTATCCGGCTTCGCTGAGGCCCTCGCACCACGCCAGCGCGTCCGGCCAATCCATCGCGCCGCCGTCGCCACCGCCGAGCGAACCGCTGTCGCCCTCGGTCCACATCAGGCCGGTGGCGTTGTCGGTAATGGTGCCGTCGCCGTTCGATGCGAAATCGTTGCCGCCATAGGCGTTGCCGCGCACGTAACGCACGAACTCCGTCATGTCGCCCGCGCCGCCCATGAGGCCGTAGCCCTTGATGCGCCCGTCGGCGAAGTTGACGCCGAACGCGGTCTCCTGGCCATCCATCGTGGTGCTCACGTACTTGGTCGCCGACCAGTACTGCGCGTCGATGAATCGCTCGCCCGCGTCCGTGTCGCCGTACTCGAAGTCGAAGACGTCCGTGTCGATGTACGGAATCGCGTCGTCGGGCACCTCTTCGAAGGATCCCGTTCCCGTCGCGCCGTTGAAGTCGATCAGCGAATACAGCTCGTCGATGCTCGGCAGCCGCCAGTCGTCGTGACCGGCGAGTTCGAAGCCGTCCGCGCCGCTCGCAGCCTCGTCCCATGTCATCTTTTCGCCGGGGGTCTGCTGCCACATCAGACCGGTTACTTTGTCGGTCACCGTGCCGTCGCCGTTGTCGGTGTAGCTCGGCGCGTTCGACGTGTACTGCGCGTCTTGGCCGAACAGATCGCCCGACGACGGGCACGCGATCACCTGATTCATCTCGTCGTAGCAGTCGGTCTGGCCGGTGTCGGGCAGGGTGTAGGGCGCTTCGGCCTGCTCGTCGTTGTCGTCGTCGTCGCCGGAATCGTCGTCGTCATCATCGTCGTCGCCTTGGGGACCGCAACCGGCGACGAGCGCCGACATCGCGAAAAGCGCCGTCAACAGGGTCAACGCGATCAGCCGTGACATCATCGTGTGCGTTCGGGGCATCGCTCACCTCCTGTCGGATGCCGTGAATGATGCCGACTCTGCCCGGCGAACGTAAACGTCGGATGGGGCCGCGCGGCGTTTTTTGTAAACGGTATGTAAAAAGCCCAGCGTGAATCACGCTGTCATTTCGACCGAGCAGTGACGCAGGAGCCGCGAGCGGAGAAATCCCTTCGGACTTCGCCATCGAGAGCGATTTGCATCGACTCTGCGCGGTCCGGGCTCTCCCTCGGCACTGCCGCCGTCGAATCGAGGCATTGCCATTCCCGAAAATTTGGGACAAATGTTGGGATCGTATCCATGAGGATTTCTCCGTAAGACCAATGTGCGTTGGGGAGGCCGCCTTGAAGGGGGTACACGAAAAGCTGTGTCGAAGCCCGTCGAACGGTTCCTGCGGTGTTCCTCGGCGTGCGTCAGCGAGGGGCATCGCTTCGTTGCAACCGGGTTGCTTGGCGGGAGGGGTTCGGTGTCGTGTCTCCGGAATTCCAATATTTTCGAGGCCAACGGAAATGACTCCTTTCGCGAAGATGAAAATGGCATTTTACGGATTCTTGGCAATTGTCATCGTTGTCTGCAACGCCTGCGCAACGACGACGAAATCCGTGCCACGGGATGCGAGGTGCGGTGACTTCGATCTCGACGTGAAAAAAGTTTGGAACGCCGAAATTCGAGCCTCGGTTCAGTACGCGTTCGTGAAATATGGCGGTGAGATCGGTGGGCAGTCCGAGAACGAAATCGTTACGCAGATGGACAACTTGACCCGCGACTGGGTGATGATGCGCGAGGCAGCCTGTCGCGATCATTTTGACCGCAAGGTGATTTCGTCAGATACCTATACCCGACGCACCGCCTGCTTGGACCGGCACCTCGCGGTCTCCCGCTCAGCGATCGCTACCTTGCAGGCCGGTAGCCCAGATGCAGGCGCACAGATCGCCCAAGCGGCTCAGATGGCATCGGAATGCCGATAACGGGCTTGTATTTGAGCGAGTGTTGAAGATCAGGGAGGCGCTATGCATTGCAGATTTCTCGCATTGATTCTCGCCATGTTCGCGGTCCTATTCTCCGGGATCGCTTTCGCGCAAGTACCCGAGAAAGGTCCTTGCGACGATTTCGAGACCGATATCAGCGTGGTCTGGAACGAGGAAGCAAAAGCCAAGGTCAACGTCGCCTTCGCGAAGATACCTCTCGATTTCGCCAAGAAGGTCTCCTACTCGGTGACGACGAAGTTGGACGGCGTTGCCCAAGACTGGGTGATGCTCAACAAGCGCGTTTGCAAGGACGCGGTGGAACGCAAAATTATCACGCCCCGCGAGTACTCGTTGCGTAGCACGTGTTATAACGCGTCGCTGATTGCGATGCGCCAGTTCAAAGAGCTCTTGATCGTTGCCGACAACGAAACGGCCGCCAAGGCATTGGACGCCTACCAGACCGTGGCCGACAAGCTCTATACGTGCGAGCAAAAGGCGGTCTATGCGGCTTACGCGCAAGATGCGGACGCACCCGATCAACAGGCGATCAAGAACACCGAGGCCCAACTCGCTAAAACGGATTTGCTCGAGACCATCGGCAAAAACGACGAGGCGCAAATCATTGCCGTCGCCGCTGAAGCTTCGTCGATTTCCTCCGGCAACAAAAGACAGCAGGCCGACGCACTGCTGAAGAAGACTGACCTAGCTTTGGATCGCGCTCAATATCCTGCCGCGGCACAGTACGCCGACGAGGCCTCTGCGATTTTCGAGTCGACGGCTGACACGATCGGTCGAGCCGACGTGTTCATGAGAAAGGGCCTAATCGCCCACGACAGAGGGAGCGCCGACGAAGCGCGAGTCTATTACGAGAAGGCTCAGTCGATCTACCAGTCCGAAGTTGGCGAACTGAGTTCTGATTACGCACTGGCGACAAGTAATATCGGCGTTTTGTGGCGGGCTCTAGGAGACCAGAAAAAGGCGATGGATTACGAGGAAAGAGCGCTGAAAATTTACCGATCGATGTTTGGAGAAAACCATCCAGAAGTCGCGGGCGCGCTTTGCAACATCGGCAATGTCTGGTTCACACTTGGCGAACACAAAAAAGCGCTGGAATATTACGAGCAATCGTTGTCGATCTACCAATCCGTGTATGGGGAGAGTCATCCCCAACTGGCGGTTGCACTCGGCAGCATCGGCAATTCCTGGTCCGAGCTTGGCGACGAAAAAAAAGCGTTGGAGTACAAAAAGCGCTCACTGGCGATCTTCAAAGAGGCGTATGGCGAAAACCACCCACGTGTGGCGTTGGCGATCGGCAATATCGGGAATTCTTGGTCAGCCCTCGGTGACCAGAAAAAGGCGCTTTTGTTCTATGAACGATCACTCGTGATTTATCGGGCGGTTTATGAAGAAAACCATCCGGACATCGCGATGGCTCTAAGCAACATAGGCGTTTCGTGGTCGGCACTCGGCGACGAGAAAAAGGCACTGAAATTCAGAGAGCGCTCTCTGGATATTTATCGGTCAGTGTACGGGGAAAACCATCCGGATGTCGCTTTTGGTTTTGGCAATATTGGAGTTTCGTGGGGAAAACTCGGTGACCAGAAAAAGGCACTGGAGTATTTTGAGCGGTCCTTGAGCATTTACCGTTCGAATTATGGGGAAAGCCACCCGGAAGTCGCGAGACTGCTGGTCAGTATTGGCGCTTCGTTTGCTTGGCTCGACGATTGCCCCCAAGCTTTGATCAAATATCGCTCGGCCCTTGAAATTTATAGACGGTTTCTGCCCGAGGACCACAAAACCATCGAACACATTAAGGCCAATATTGAAAGATGTTTGAAATAGTACATGGAATGACAGCACAGCTGGCAATCTTCAGAGCGTGCGTCAAAGTTTTTTGGATTGCGACAGACGCCGTAGACGGTCCCTCTTTGCAAGAGGTCCCGAAGACATTTGCGGTGACAAAAATCGACCTGAGCGATACCTTGGGTTTCCGGTCTTCACGATTCATCGGTTTGTCGAGCAATAAGAAACAACTATTAACCGGGGTTCTTAAAGGCTGCGTTGGGCGAAAAGTCATTCTGTCAAGATCTCTCGAGAGCGAACCAATGCCTTTCGCATTCCAGCCATTCCGTAGGAGGACGCGATGGAGCGATCGTGTAGCGAGAGTGAGGTCCGTGAAGCAATTCTAGAAGAAGGGCTTCGAGCATGGCAACGGGGGGAACATGCGAATGCCAGATATTCCGATGTCGCGATTCGTCTAGAAATCGCCAAAAGAGAGGTTGTTCGCGTGGCTATGCGCTTGAGCGAAGACGGCCTCCTTCGCCGAACGGCGATTGATTTGTATCGCCTGACCGAGGTCGGTGCGAGCATAGCCGAATCAGAAATCGAAATGGGTGAATGAATAAAGAGGACCAAGTGCGGATTTAATAAGGGCTAAATTTGGAAGTCCCGAAGTACCGGGAGTTCCGGCGACAAATTACCGACCCTTGGCCTCTGGTCCTCTCCGCAGGGGCCAACCGTGCCCGACCGAGCCGCGACCGTAAGGGAGCGGTCATGTCTTCGCTGATGAATCGGTCGAAACCGAGCAGACCGTCACCGAAGGAAATCGGTCGGTTGATTCGAGGCGGCATCGTACACGAACCCCGAACCGCTCCCTGACGGTCGCGGCTCCGTCGTCGCAGCGTGGTCGCGGCGCGGTCGTCGGTGCGTGAGCGCAGTTCGGTCGCAGCAAATCACGGCCGAGGGCGGCTGTGCCACGTGGGGGGAAGCCGGGCCTTCGCCGCTTTAGTGCGTCAGCTTCTTGTAGCGGATGCGGTGCGGCTGATCGGCGTCGGCGCCCAGGCGGCGCTTCTTGTCCTTCTCGTAATCCTGATAGTTGCCCTCGAACCACTCGGCGTGGCTCTCGCCCTCGAAGGACAGAATGTGCGTCGCGATGCGATCGAGAAACCAGCGGTCGTGGCTGATGACGAACACGCACCCGGCGAACGCCTCGATGGCGTCCTCCAGCGCGCGCAGGGTGTCAACGTCGAGGTCGTTGGTCGGCTCGTCGAGCAGCAGCACGTTGCCGCCGGTGCGCAGCATCTTGGCCAGGTGCACGCGGTTTCGCTCGCCGCCGGACAAATGCTTGATGAGCGCCTGCTGGGAGTCTTTTTTGAACGCGAATTTGGAAACGTAGGCTCGCGAGTTGAGCGCCGTTTTGTCGAAGTACAGAATCTCCTCGCCGCCGGAGATTTCCTTCCACACGGTGTTTTCGGGCGAGAGCGCGTCGCGGCTCTGATCGACGTACGCGAGCTTCACCGTCGTGCCGATTTTCATCGAACCGGTCGAGGCCTCATATTGTCCGGTGAGGATGCGAAAGAGCGTCGTCTTGCCCGCGCCGTTGGGGCCGATGATGCCCACGATCGCGCCGGCCGGCACCTTGAACGAGAGGTCCTCGAAGATCACGCGGTCGTCGAAAACCATCGAGAGTTTTTCGGCCTCGATCACGAGATCGCCGAGTCGGGGGCCGTTCGGGATCACGAGTTCGGCGGTGCTGCGGCGCTGCGCGGTTTCTTCCGACAGCAAGCGCTCGTACGCGGTGAGGCGTGCCTTGCCCTTGGACTGCCGCGCCTTGGGGCTCATGCGAATCCATTCCAGCTCGCGTTCCAGTGTGCGCTGGCGGGCGGTCTCCTGCTTTTCCTCGACGGCGACGCGTTTGCTCTTCTGGTCGAGCCACCCGCTGTAGTTGCCCTCGAACGGGAAGCCCTTGCCGCGGTCGAGTTCGAGAATCCACCCGGCCACGTTGTCGAGGAAATACCGATCGTGCGTGACGGCGACGACGGTGCCGGGATACTCGGCGAGAAAATGCTCCAGCCACTCCACCGACTCGGCGTCGAGGTGGTTGGTCGGTTCGTCGAGCAGGAGCATGTCGGGCTTTTCCAGCAGCACGCGGCACAGCGCCACGCGGCGGATCTCGCCGCCCGACAGGTGCGTGACCGCCGAATCGCCCGGCGGGCAGCGTAGCGCGTCCATCGCGATCTCGATGGTGCGGTCCAGATCCCACGCGTTCGCAGCGTCGATCTTGGCCTGCAGATCGCCCTGCTCGGCGAGCAGCGCGTTCATCTCGTCGTCGCTCATGGGCTCGGCGAATTTCGCGTTGACCTCGTCGAAGCGGTGCAGCAGGTTGCGGATCTCGCGCACGGCCTCCTCGACGTTTTCCTTCACCGTCTTGTCGGGGTCGAGTTGCGGCTCCTGCGGCAAAAAGCCTACGCGGATGCCCTGGCCCGGCTTGCCCTCCCCGTCGAACTCGTGGTCGACGCCCGCCATGATGCGCAGCAGGGAGCTTTTGCCCGCGCCGTTGGGGCCGATGACGCCGATCTTCGCGCCGGGCAGAAACGCCAGCGTGATGTCGTCGAGAATGACGCGCGGGCCGGAGACGACCTTGCGCAGCTTGTACATGGTGTAGACGTATTGCGTGGACAAAACGCGGCTCCCTTTTTCGGCAAATTCGACGGGCGCGAAACCTAGCACAAGCCGCGACCGGCGAAAAGGCCGCGCCCTGGGGCCATCGGCCGCCCGTTTTGAACTTCAAATATCTTCGCGATCTTGAAACCGCCGTTACAAAATCCTGCCGAAAAACGGGGTGTTGGCAGGGCTGTGAATGACTTCCGGTCAACCCTTACGTTCCAGACCGTGCGGTACGCAAATCTATCAGAAAACCGTCGCCGACCGTGAAAAATTGTCACGACTTCGGATTGGGGGATTTCCTCGGAACGAGCTAAGTGCCTGAAATCGCGTTGCCACACGACTTGGCATACCGTTTGCTTCGTTCAAGGCTCGGCAGAGCGGAGCGGCTCTTTGACATAAGGGGGGATTTCGCGGAGGCGAAACGCGGACCTGACCAGACCAGAAACGCCGCGATTTCCCCCCTCTCCATTTGCCATTCGATTCGGAACACCCGGACCCGCAAAGTCCGAGAAGATCTTTCACAGTCCCCTCGAGACGGTTTCACGCCGCCTCAACCATCCCCAAAGAGATAGGATGACCCACACCTATCTGCCTGCATGAGCAACGGAAACCGCGTTTTCAATTCCCCCGAAAACGCGGTTTCCACTTTTTTACCCCGGAAAATCTGAATCGACGCCGGCCGCGCTATAGCGCGCGCAGGTACTCCGGCTTGAGCGCGCTCGCGTCGCGTTTGTCGATCACGCGTCGGATCGCGGCGAGGGCGGCGTCCTTTTCGCGCGGCATCCGCACCCGCACGGGCAGGTAGTTGCTCGCGTGGTTGCTCATGAACATGCCGGAGGACATGCTGGTCGCGCGCAGCATCACGTAGAGTTCGGCGAGCAGGTCAAACGCCTCCGGCACCGCATACGCGCCGCTCTCCTGAAGATCCCACAGCGGCGTGCCGGGCACGACCATCACGGTCAGCGCGCCGACGAAGTCGGGGTCGATCGCGCTCAGAACGCGCCCGGTTTCTTCGGCGTGAATCGCCCCGCGCCCGGGCCTGGCAATCCCGAGCAGCACGGTGGCCGACAGCAGCAGCTCCGCGTCGCGCACGCGCCGCCCGGCCTCGATCATCCGTTCCACCGGCTGGCCCTTGGCGATGAAATCGAGCGTATCCTGATCGCCCGACTCCAGCCCGAAGTACACGATGCCGAGCCCCGCGTCGCGAAGCTGGGCGAGTTCTTCCGGCGACTTGCGCAGGATCGCCTTGGCGTTGCCGTAGATGCCCACGCGCTCGATCCCATCGAGCCGTTCGCGCAGATATCCGAGCCGCGCGAGCAGCTCGCGCTGCGGCATGATGAGCGCGTCGCCATCGCCCAGAAACACGCGTCGCCACGGGTAACGCGCCATCTCGTCCACGTCGGCGCGGAAGCGGTCGAGATCCTTAATGCGGAACTTGGTGCCCTTGTACGTGGGACAGAAGGTGCACTTGTTGTGGGAGCAGCCGAAGGTGGCCTGAAGGATGAGCGAATCCGCCTCGGACGGCGGACGGATGACGATGCCCTCGTATTGCATGTCGCGTCCCTGCCCGGCGCCGCCGCTACTCTTCCGGTGCGCTCAGCACGCCGCACAGACGTTGCGACAATTTTTTCTTTTCGTCCATGTTCACCTGTCGCGCGATCATGATCCGTTGCGCCTGCGGCGATCCCGCGCCGTGCAGCGACTCGGTCAGGTAGCCGACGGCCGCGGCGCCGAGCGTCATGTGTTCAATCAGACGCAGCACACGCAGCCGGTTTTCGGTCGGGACGTCCGGCTTCGTCTTGAAATACTTCTCCACCCACGGCCCGACCTCGGGCGATCGGAAATCCGCGGCGGACGGCAGCGTGACCATTGCTCCGCCGGCGACATCTTGGGCCAGACGCGCGATGGTGAACGGAAAGCGCGTGACGTTGTGTTTGGAGACGTTGGCGAGCAGCGGATTGACCATGAATGTTCCGCTCGGCTCGGCCTGGCCTTCGGACGCGCACGCGATCGAGCCGCAGTACAGGGTTTCGTTCAGGTGGTTCATCTCGATGATCTTGTCGCGGATGTGCGCGGCGTGGTGCGTGCCGTTGTATTCGGCGATGGTCTGCGTCGCGCCGATCAGCACGTCCCCCACGCCGACCTTGCACGCGTAACTCTGGCGGTGGAAGGTCGCGAACTTTTCCACCAATTCGCCGACATATTCGGTCTCCCCGCACATGAAAACGCGTTCCCACGGGACGAAGACGTCGTCGAAAACGATCAGCGCCTCGTGCCCGCCGAAATGCGGATTGCCGACGTCCAGCGCGTCACCTTCGAGTTTGCGCGTGTCGCAGGACTGTCGGCCCATGATGTAGATGACGCCGGGCGCGTCGCTGGGTACCGCGAAAGAGACGGCCCAGTCGCGGTCTTCGGCTTTCATGGCCACGGTGGGCATGACGATGACCTCGTGGCTGTTGACCGCGCCGGTCTGATGGGCCTTGGCGCCCCGCACCACGATGCCGTCTTCCCGCCGCTCTACCACGCGCAGGTAGACGTCCGGGTCCGGCTGGCGGTGAGGCGGAAGCGAGCGGTCGCCCTTGGGGTCGGTCATCGCCCCGTCGCAGACCAGATCGCGATCCTGAACGTCCGCAAGGTAGCGCGAGAAGCGCTCGTTGTATTTTGTCCCCAGCCGCGCGTCCATGTTGAACGTCGTGATGGACAGCGCCGCCAGCGCATCCATGCCCACGCATCGCTGGAAGCAGCACCCCGTATGCGCGCCCATCAGGCGGCCCATCTTCGTGCGCATGAGCAGATCGTGCGTGCTCTGGGCGATGTGCGTGAAACGGTTGATGCGTCGCAGGGTCAGGTGCGACGTGGCCGTCATGATCTCGGCGAACTCCGGGCGCGAGGCCATCTCGTAGGTCTTCGCCACCGCGTTCATTGACGGGCGGATGATGGGATCGTCAACGGGGTTTTCCACCCGACGACCGAACATGTAGACCACGAGCCGTAGCTTGCGCAGGCTGTCCTCATACTCGTGCGGCGTCATCATGGCGGTGCTCCCGGAAACGGAATTCGGAATTCGGAATTCGATCCCGAGAGCGTCGGATTTTTCCGCTTCGAATGCAACGGGAAAACGCCACGTGCGACGGGCATCGGTCGCTTTCGGCCCTTGACTTTCGATTTACTGAGTGTACACTCAATATATGCGTGGTCGCCCACCGAGCATTCGCGAAGAAGACCTTCTGGACGCCGCACGGGACGTGTTTCGCGAAGACGGACACGCGGCGACCACGGCCAAAATCGCCCGACGGGCCGGTGTGTCCGAGGGAATTCTCTTCTACCGATACAAGAGCAAGGAAGCCCTGCTCGCCGCGGTGATCCACCGCGAGACGCAGCCTCCGGAGGCTTTGGCCGTCATCGCGAAGAACGCCGGTCAACGGAGTGTCGGCGAAAACCTGGAACGCCTGATCGAGGCGGTGCTCGATTCGTGTTTTCGAGTCCATCCGTTTTTGGAACTCGCGGAAACGAGTCCGATGTCAGGGGCAATCCGCCAACTCCTCTTTGCCGAGCCCGAGACGCTGCCGCCCCAACTCATCGTCGAAAAAATCAACGCCTGCTTCGCGGCGGAAATGCGCCTCGGCCGCGTCCGCCGCTTCGACACATGGCCGCTCGCTCGCGCGATCTTCGGCGGCTGCGTCGATTTTGTGCGGTCGCGGCAAATGCCGAACGTCACGGACAGTCGGGAGTCCTTCGTGCGGGGCTTTGTCGACGCCCTGATGCACGGGATCGCAAATCCACCGAACCGAGATGACGACCATGAGACCCAAACGTCTGCACGCAACCGAACGCGACGTGCGCCCCATCGCGGAAAACCCCGCTAGCGCCCGCGCGGTCGGTGTGCCGGCGCAGGTTCAACCGTGCGAAGCGTCGAACGGGAAATGGTCGCGACAACTCACTTCCCACCCGATCGGCGGGGAAAGATCATGAAAGACGCGGAAAATCCGAACACGGTCGTCCTCCCGTCATTAAACGTCCTTCTGAGCGCTGAGATCGAAAAACCGTATTGGCGTCGGCGGAATTGGCTGCTCGCGGCGCTGTCGGCGATCTTTGGCCTGGGGATTGCCGCGCTGGTCTCGCAAGCGGGGGGGCGTGCGGCTGTCACGCGTTTTCAGACCGAGGAGGCGGTGATCGGTGAGCTGGTGGTGACGGTGTCCGCGACGGGCACTCTTCAGCCCACCAACAAGGTCGAACTCAGCAGCGAGCTTTCCGGAATCGTCGCTGCCGTGTTGGTCGACGAAAACGATCGAGTGAAAAAGGGCCAAGTATTGGCAAGACTCGATCATTCCAAGTTGCGCGACGTCGTGAACAAATCGCGGTCAACGCTCGCGGCCGCCGAAGCGCAGATGCTGCAGGCGCAAGCCACCGTCGCCGAGACCGCCGCCGCCTTGACGCGCCTTCGGCAACTCGTCGAGATTTCCGGCGGTTTAGGAACCTCCCAAAGCGAGCTCGAGACGGCCGAGGCCAACTGGAAACGCGCTGGGGCAAACGAAGCCAGTGCCCGCGCCGGCGTTTCCCAGGCCCGCGCCAACCTGCAGTCCGCCGAAACCGATCTGGGGAAAGCCGACATCAAATCGCCGATCGACGGCGTGGTGCTCGCGCGCACCGTGGAGCCCGGTCAGACGGTCGCCGCGACATTCCAGGCGCCGGTGCTGTTCACGCTCGCCGAGGACCTGACGAAGATGAAACTGCAGGTGGACATCGATGAAGCCGACGTCGGTCAGGTGAAAGAAGGGCAGAACGCCACGTTTGCGGTGGACGCCTGGCCCGGGCGCAAGTACTCGGGCGTCATCACCCGGGTCGGGTACGGATCCAGAACCGTGGACGACGTGGTGACCTATTCCGCGGTGCTGGCGGTGAGCAACGACGACCTGAGCCTGCGTCCCGGCATGACCGCCACGACCGACATCGTGACCGTGACTCGCGAGAACGTGCTGCTCATCCCCAACGCCGCCCTTCGCTACACCCCGCCCGCGACCGTCCCGGCGTCGGCCGATCGATCCGGCGGCTTTGTCGGGAAGCTGATGCCGCGCCCGCCGGACCAGCCGAGCAGGGCTTCGGTCGCCGCGACGGACGGAGTGCCGCGCGTGTGGGTCTCGCGCGACGGCCAGGCGGTTCCCATCGAGATTCAGACCGGCGCCGACAACGGCCGGGTCACGGAGGTCCTCGGCGGATCGCTGAAGGCCGGCGAGCAGGTGATCACCGAAACGATCGGGACGGCGTCGTGAACGCAGAGGCTCTCATTCGGCTGTCCGGCGTCACGAAGACCTATGGCGGCGGGCCGGCCGCGTTTCAGGCGCTCAAAGGCATCGACCTGGCGATCGCTTCGGGAGAGTTTGTCGCGATCATGGGGCCGAGCGGCTCGGGCAAATCGACGATGATGAACATTCTCGGGTGTCTCGACACGCCCACCGGCGGAAGCTACGAATTTCAAAGCGTCCACGTCGAGGCGCTCTCCCGCAACCAACGCGCCCTGCTGCGCCGGCACTACCTGGGATTCGTGTTCCAGGGCTTCAATCTGCTGGCACGCACGACGGCGATCGAGAACATCGAACTCCCGCTGATCTATCGTCACGAAAGCGCCGCCAAACGTCCGATCGCCGCCCGCGCCGCCCTGGAGCAGGTCGGACTCACCGGCTGGGAACGGCATCACCCCTCGGAACTGTCGGGCGGACAACAACAGCGAATCGCCATCGCGCGCGCGATCGTCACGAGGCCCAAAGTGCTGCTGGCGGACGAACCGACCGGCAACCTCGATACACACACGAGCGCCGAAATCATGGAATTGCTGGTCGCGCTGAATCGCGACCAGGGCATCACCGTGTTGATGGTCACCCACGAACCCGACATCGCGGCCTACGCCAACCGCGTCATCCACTTTGTCGACGGGCGAGTGGCCAGCGATCGCCGCAATGTGGGGAGCGCCTGATGTTGTGGAATACGGTGATCCTTGCCCTCCGGGCTATTCGCCGCAATTTGCTGCGTTCGTTTCTCACCACCCTCGGGATCGTCATCGGCATCGCCGCCGTCATCACGCTGGTCACCCTGGGCAACGGCGCGACCAAATCCGTTTCCGACCAGATCGCCGCAATGGGCACCAATCAACTCATGATGATCCCCGGCCAACGCATGGGACCGGGCTCCGAAATGGGTGCATCCGCTTTTGTGAATGCGGACGCCGACGCGATTCGCAACCAGATCACGGGCGCGCGTGATGTCGCGCTGGTTGCGGGCAAAGCGACGACCGTCGTCCATCAATCTCAGGCGTGGTCCACGCAGGTCACGGGGACAAACAACGAATTCTTCACCGCGGGAAGCTGGAAGATGGCGCTTGGGCGCACGTTCACCGACGCCGAGGAACGCGCGGGAAAGTCGGTGTGCGTGATTGGGGAGACCATCCGGGACAAGCTGTTTGACGGCGCGAATCCGGTCGGTTCCGAAATCCGCCTCACGGGATTCAGTTGCGAAGTGATCGGCCTGCTCCAGGGCAAGGGCCAGTCCGCCATGGGACAGGATCAGGACGACGTCGTCGTGATGCCGCTGCGCACGGTGCAACGCCGACTCACCGGCAGCCAGGACATCGCGCGAATCATGGTCGCGGTGCGCGATGAGGGCTCCGTCGACGCGGTCAAGCAACAACTGGTTTTACTGTTACGCGAGCGGCGCAAGATCGGCGAAACCGAGGAAGACGATTTTCGCGTATTGGACACCCGGCAACTCGCGGAAACGCTGACCGGTACGACTCGAATTCTCACCATGCTGCTCGGCTGCGTGGCGGCCGTGAGCCTGCTGGTCGGCGGAATCGGCATCATGAATATCATGCTCGTCTCGGTCACCGAACGCACGCGCGAGATCGGCATCCGGCTCGCTATCGGCGCTTTGGAACGAGACGTGTTGCTGCAATTCCTCATCGAGGCGATGGTCTTATCCAGTCTCGGCGGCGTTGTGGGCATCGCCCTGGCGGCGGCGGCTTCGATTGGGCTCGCGGGCGTGATGGGCGTACCCTTCCTCTTCAACTCCAACATCAATTTGCTGTCATTTCTTTTTTCCGCGGCGATCGGCGTGATCTTCGGCTATTTCCCGGCGCGACGCGCAGCCGGCCTGAACCCCATCGACGCGCTGCGGTACGAGTGAGCACCGCGAAGTTCATTTCCCCATGCCGTCGGCGATGGCCGACCGTCATATTTGGGGAGGAACTCCAGGATCTTCGCCGGGCCGGACGCCGAAAACAGGGAAGGCTGCTCACGTTCGCGAACAGCCTTACAGGGGTCTGATAGACGTCCCCAACGGGACTCGAACCCGTGTTGCCGACGTGAAAGGCCGGAGTCCTGGACCGCTAGACGATGGGGACGCACCGTACGGAACGGACGCTTGATCTAATGGAAATCCCTTGGGGTGTCAATCGCGCGCGGGCCGTTGGCGACGGGTTCGGCACGCGCGGATCGGTCGGGCGCCGGATGCCCGCCGCATCGCAGGTCGGGGTCATGGGAATTGCGAAACTGACCGTCGGTCAGATATTATTCATGATGTTCGACATTCGCTCCGATATCACGGTTCAGGCGGGCGCGCTCGGCCCGACCACGGAGGGGCTCATGCGTGGATTGGCGACTCTCGGCGCACTGATCTTGGCATTGTTCGGCGCGATCGGCTGCAGCTGCGGCGGCGAAGAGGAATCCACCGGCCGCTTCGGCGGAGCGAACGAGGAAGAAAACGTCGTCCCGCAATGCGACTACGGAGATGCGCCGCTTCAGGGCTTCGTGCTGGCTCCGGACGGCGAGACGCACGTGGGCGGCGCGACGGTGGAGGTGCCGGAACTCGGCCTCGAGACGATGTCCGATGTGGAAGGTTACTATTCTTTCGAATCGGTCGAAGGCGGATTCCAGCAACTGACGGCTCGGAAAGGCGAGTATGTCGGCGACGCCAGCGCGCAGATCTGCGCAGGCGAAGACAACAAGAAAGACGTCATCGTGCGCCCGCCGCCGCACACGATCGCCGTCGTCCCCGGCGACTACGACACCGTGCAGGAGGTGCTGAAGGGCATGGGGTTCGTCGAGGGGACGGACTTCGACATGCTGACGCCGACCGACCTGGAGGACGAGGCAAAGATCGGGACCTACACTTACCTGTTCCTCAACTGCACCGCGGACCCGAATGTCGAGCCCGCGGGAAGCGATGACGACGTAGCGGACGACGACACCGTCGACGACGACGTTGCGGATGACGACGTGACTGATGACGACATGGCAGACGACGATACCGTCGCGACCTCGGGGGCCAGTGACATCGAACCGCTCGACGTCGGCATGGTCAACGAGAACCTGTTCAACTTCGTGCAGGCGGGAGGACGGCTCTACGCATCGGACTGGTCCTTCGAATACGTGGAGTATGTGTGGCCCGACGCCATCTCCTTTCCGTTCGATCCGAAGATCGGCCCCGGGAGCTATGAAATCCTCGCCGACGTCGTGGACGCGGATCTCGCGGAGCATCTCGGCAAGACGCAGATCGAAATCTATTTCGACCTGCCGATCTGGGTGGTGATGGACGGCGTCGGCGAGGGCACGTCGGTTCTCGTGCGCGGATCGTTCGCCACGGAATTCGTGTCGTTTACGGACATCCCATTGCTCGCGCGCTTCGACGCCGGCGAGGGGCGCGTGACCTACACGTCGTTCCACAACGAAGCGCAGGTCACGGACGACGTGTACCGGCTCTTGTCGTACCTGATGTTCAACCTCTGACGCCGCGCGGCGCGAAACCCCACGACGGAGCCGGAAATTCCCCGGCTCCGTTTTTTGTTGTCGTTTCCGGGCCTTGGCGCTTATAATCCTTCGTCTTGTCATGACGTCGAAGGAGGACGACCGATGTTCGCGGTACGTTTGCGTGCTTTGGTGTGGGTGTTCGCGCTCATTTGCGCAATGACGTTCGTCGCCGGCTGCGGCGACGACGACGATGACGACGATTCCGGCGGCGATGACGACGCCGACGACGATACGGACGATGACACGGGCGACGACGACAGCCCCGTGCTCGACGTTCCGCCCGACGAGACGATCGACATTCCGGGCCTTTCCGGCGAGGCGCGCGTCGCGTTCGACGAGTACATGATCCCCTACGTCTTCGCGCGCACCACCGAGGACGCCGTGAAGGTCATGGGCTACGTGCAGGCGATGCAGCGATTTTTCCAGATGGACTTCTACCGTCACTTCGCGCAGGGCCGCCTGACCGAAATCGCCGGCGACGTGGCGATCGGCGTGGACATCGAGCAGCGCGTCAACTTCATGGCCGCCGACGGCCGCTCGGTCTTCGAGCACATCGACGAGGCCATGGACGCCGAGCTCAAAACACTGCTCGAAAACTATGCCGAGGGCGTCAACGCGTGGCTCAATGCCCGCCGCGCCGAGCCTCAGCCCATCGGCTGGCCCGACGAATACGGATTCTTCGCGCTCCAGCCCGATGACGTTCCCGACTGGACCGTGATCGACACCATTTCGTTCGCGCGCTACCAGACCTGGGATCTGTCCAACTCGCTCTACAACGAGATCTATCTCACGGACTGGGCCGACGCCCTGCCGGGCGACCTGTACGACACCATGTTCACGCGCGCGATGGCGACCGACACGGTGGTGCTCGACGGCGCCAAATCGGCGGCCAAGTCGGGGGCGAAGTCGGCCGGCAAATCGGGAACGCCGTCGGCGCCCCAGCGCGTGCTCCCCGAGGGCTACCAGGGCCTGCGGCGCGTGCTCGAATCGATGCGCGCCAATGCCGCGTTCAAACCCGTTTCGCCGAACGGCGAGGCGAGCAACAACTGGATCGTGTCGCCCGACATCAACAACGGCGTCGGATTCCTCGCCAACGATCCGCATCTGAGCCTCTCGTACCCGTCCGTCTTTCATCTTGCCTACATGGACACCAAGGAACTCGGCGCGGGCGACATGCGCACGTGGGGCGCGATGTTCGGCGGCGCGCCGATCGTCGCCATCGGGGCGAACGAAAACCTCGCGTGGGGCGAGACCGTCGCGGGCTTCGACGTGCTCGACGTGTACGCCGAGACGCTCGTGCTCGACGGCGGCGAGCCGGTGGCCGTGGAGTTCGACGGCGGCGAGATCGACCTCGTCAAATCCACCGAGTCCTTCGCGCTGCCCGGCGGCGGCGAGATCACGCAGGACATCTACGTGGTGCCGCATCACGGCCCCATCCTGCCCGATTCGATCGACGGCACGACCGCGATGTCGTTCCGCTGGACCGGACACGAGCCGTCGCAGGAGCCCCTCGCGTTTCGGCAGCTCGCCGTCGCGACGAACGTGGATGAAGGTTTCGCGGCCATCGAAAACTTCCAGGTCGGCGCGCAGAATTTCGTCCTGCAGGACACGAACGGCGACCTCGGCTACTTCCCCAATGCCCGCGTGCCCGAGCGTTCCTGGGCCGCGACGCACAAGCCGTGGTTCGTGCTGCCCGGCGACGGATCGGCCGAGTGGGAAGGCGATATCGCCGACATGCCGCAGGTCAAGAACCCCGCCAAGGGCTGGCTCGTCACCGCCAACAACGACATCAACGGCACCTTGCAGTCGGGCGACCCGACCGACGGGGACCATTACTGGTACTTCGAGCGCGACATCGGCTATCGCGCCCAGCGCATCACGGAAATGCTCACCGAGCAGCTCGCCGGCGACGGCATCACGGTGGAGTCCACGCAGGCGACGCAGTTCACCGTGCAGGACAACTACGCCCGCGACCTCATCACGGCGACGCTCGACGTGCTGAATAGCGACATGACCGATCTGTCGGACGACGCGGTGGACATGGTGGGATTCTGGGAAGACTGGACCTTCGAGACGCACTCCGGCCTCGCGGGCTCCGATCCGAACGGCGCGGCGTCGGACGACGCGGATGTGCTCGCGGCGGCGGTGGCGGCGATGGGCTTCGCCGAGTACGACATCGAGCTGCGCGTCGCGACCTTCGGCGACGAGGTGACCGACGCCGGGTACGACTATCCCTACGGATGGACCGAGACGCAGGTCGCGATTCTCGGCCTGCTCGACGACGAGAGCAACGATTTTTGGGACGACGTCTCCACGGTGCCGGTCGAGACGCGCCGCGAGATCATCGTGAGCGCGATCAACGACACGGTCGCGGCCATCGCGGGATGGGACGAGTTCGACGGCGCGCCGATCGAGGATTGGCTGTGGGGCCGCAAGCATCATCTGATGCTCGGCCACGTGGCGTTCTCGGCGTTCGGCCTGCCGGGTTTCGACCTCGGCCCCTTCGCGATTCCCGGCTCCGACAATACCCCCAACGTGGCGGGGTACGACGAGAGCAATACGGACTTCGAGACCACGTCGGGCCCGAGTCTGCGTATCATCCATGAATTTGTGGACGGCGAGATCACCACGCACGTGCATTATCCCGGCGGGCAGATTCCGGTGACCGGCGATCCGAACCAGCAGGATATGCTCGCGAACTGGCTGACCGGCGACTACTACGAGATGCCGCACGCGGTGCAGCCGATTCTCGATGCGACCGAATACATGATGGCGTTCGTCAGCGAATAATCCGCGCGCCCAAATCGCCCGGCGTCGCCTTCGCGGCGGCGCCGGAGCGAGGCGCAACCGGGTCTGTGCCCGGAGGACGCAAAGGCTCGAACCTCAACTGTTCCGAACGGCCGGATTCGCGTCAGCGTTCCGCGGAAGCCAGCACCTGCGCGCGGCGGCGCAGCCGGAACTTGCGCCAGAAGTAGCGCGGCGCGCTCGACAGCAGGTGGATGTAGCCGACCTGCAGCACCTCATCGCCTTCGTCGAAGCTGAGCAGGTTGGTGTAGTAGTCGTTCACCGTGCGGTTGCGATGGTGGAACGAGCGCTCCTCGGCTTCCTTCTGGAAGACCGTGTCCTTCACGCTGCCCCGGAACACAAATGCGTCCGGATCGAAGATCGCTCCCGGCAGAACGTACATGGCGTCGCGATACTTCACGTCGATCGCCGCCGCGATGCGCCGGTGCGTTTCGCCGGGCTTCGCCGAGGTGAACGGCGTGGGATACACGGCGTCGAAGTGCATGGCCACGTTGCCGAGCGACGACAGCACGCACGCGCAGTTGCTGATCCACAGTCGCCCGAAGGGACGGTAGCGAAGCGCGTAGCCGATGACGGCCTTCGACGTGAGCTTGTGCGTGAGTCCGTATTTGCGGTCCTCGGGACGCACGCACGTGAGGCCGAGGTGCATGACGTCGCCGACGCCGGGAACGCGCAGCATCACCGTCGAGCAGAACCCCGCCATGCGTCCGTCGGGCCGGCGCGCCACGGCGATGACCTTGTCGGCGAGCGCCTCGCGCGTGCCCACAAGGCACTGGTACTCGGGGATTTCGTCGAAGCACGTCGCGGCGACCTCGCGCAGCTCGGCGACGAGGGCGTCGCGCTCGCGGTCGCTCATGTGGCGGCCGGGACGGATGAGGAGGCGGATCTCGTGAGCCTGACCGTTTCGGTTCGCGCTCATGCGGCGGTCCTTTCCCAAAGACAGGTGTTGGCGTCGTCGATCCAGTTTTGCGCCGCGCGGCAAAGATCCTCGCCGGACGAGCCGGAAAGAGCGGGGCCGAAGGAGACGGACACGCGCACGCGCCGTTTGCCGAGCTGACGAAGGAAATGCGCGACGAAAGTGTCGTCGCCGACCCATGCGTCGCCGGGGTCTTCGTAGCGGATGGCGACCGGCACGACGACCAGCCCGGCGCGCGCGGCAAGGGCGAACGACCCGGGGCGGAACGGCAGCGTCGTCGGGCCCGCCGACGTGGTGCCCTCGGGAAAGACGACGACGTTCACGCCGGAGCGGATCGTCGTCTCGATCTCGACGAGCGAGCGTCGACGGCTGTCGGGGCGTTCGCGTTCGACGAAGATGGCGTTGGACAGGCGCGCGGCCCAGCCGATAACCGGCCAGCGCGCGACCTCGGTCTTGGCGAGAAAACAGGCGGCGACGCGCGAACCGATCACGGCGATGTCGATGTACGAGACGTGATTGGCGACGAGCAGAGCCGAGCGATCGGGCGGTGCTCCGCGCGTTTCGATCTCGACGCCGATCGCGCGGCCAAGCGAGACCGACCAGCGCCGCGCATAGGACGCCGCGAGACGGCGTGTGAAACCCGCCATCGCCGCGTGCGACGCATATCGCGCCATCCAGATCAGCGTGATGGCCGCGAATGCCCCGAGCCGCCGGACCGCTCTGGCCGTCGCGACGGCATGCCCGGCCACTCGCTCCACCGTGAGCGCGGCGCCGCGTGGATTCATGGGGATCGCCGAATATCGCGGTGCGTCCATCGCATGACCTCGCTGAGCTTCAAAGACCGGCCGGACGCGCCGGCGGTCACGGACCTTCGTGCTTCTTGTGCGTCGGAACATGACGGCGCGTTGTGACGGCATGACGACGCCAGGCGAAAATGACGGTGAAATGAGGAAGTGCCTGCGCGGTCAGGACTCTTTTCACAAAGCGGGGGCGGTGATAGTTTGCGCCGCGTCCGCGACTTTGCACGATCCTCGGGAGTGAGCCATGCAGTTTTCGGGAGTCATCACCGCGCTCGCCACGCCGTTTCGCGACGGAAAACTCGACCTCGCCGCGCTGGAAAAGTGCGTCGAACGGCAGATCGCCGGGGGCGTTCATGCCCTCGTCGCGTGCGGATGTACGGGCGAGGCCGCGACCATGAGCGCCGACGAGGACCGCACGGTCTGGCGCACGGTGAAGGAGGTCGCGCGCGGGCGCGTGCCCGTCATCGCCGGAGCCGGGTCGAACTCCACCTCGACCGCGCTGGAGCACGCGCTGGAGGCGCAGGCCGACGGCTGCGACGCGGTCATGCTGATCACGCCCTACTACAACCAGCCCACGCAGGAAGGTCTGTATCGACACTACCGGACCATCGCCGACGGGCTGCGCGTGCCGGTGATGCTCTACAACGTGCCCGGGCGGACGGCGTGCCATATCGAGGCCGAGACCGTGGCGCGGCTCGCGAAGGACTGCGCCAACATCGTGGGACTCAAGGAGGCGTCGGGCACCGTGGCCGCGAGCGCGTGGGCGATCAAGCTGTGCCCGCCGGGTTTCGCGGTGCTCTCGGGCGATGATCCGCTCTTCCTGCCGCTCGCGGGCATCGGCGTGCGCGGCGTGGTGTCGGTGGCGTCCAACGTCGCCCCCGCGCCGATGGTGGAGATGTGGAACAAGTACGTTTCCGGCGATCGCGACGGCGCGGCGGAGGTCTATTACCGGCTGCTTGGTCTCTTCAAGGCGCTCTTCATCGAGACCAACCCGATTCCGGTCAAGGCGGCGCTCGCGATGATGGGTCTCATCGCCGACGAGCTGCGACTGCCCATGGTGCCCATGACCGACGCCGCGCGCCCCAAGCTGCGCGCCGAGCTCGAGGCGCTGGGGCTCGTGTAAGCGAGTCGCGGCGGCCAACCGACCATGCACGATTTGTTGCTCGCATACGTGAAGGCGGTGCTGGCGGTCTTCGTCATCCTCAGCCCGTTTTCCAACATCCCCATCGTCGTCAGCCTGACCGACGGGATGGACGCCGCGCGCAGCAACCGCATCGTCGCCCGCGCGCATCTGGTGGCGCTGGGGGTGTGCGTCGCGTTCGGCCTGGCGGGCGAGCTGATCTTTCAGTTCTTCAACATCACGATCGGCGCGTTCCGCATCGCGGGCGGTATCTTGCTGTTCGTCATGAGCCAGTCGATGCTCTACGGCGAATCGCCGCGCCAGAAGATTTCGCCTAAGGATGAAGCCGAGGCCCGCGCCAAGGCCGACGTCGCGATCACGCCCCTCGGCACCCCAATGATCGCCGGCCCCGGCACGATCGCCACCGTGATGAGCCTGATGGATCAGTCGCGCGGCTGGGCGGAAAAGTCGCTCACGCTCGCCGCGCTGCCCGCCGCGGTTTTCGCGAGCTGGCTGCTCGTGCGTTTCGGCGCGCCGCTCACGGTCAAGCTCGGCCCGATGGGTCTGCGCGTGCTCACGCGCATGATGGGCCTCATCCTCGCCGTCATCGCCGTGCAGTTCGTCATCAACGGCGCGCACGACGCCCTGCCGCAAATTCTGGGCAAGTAGCGGTCGGGGTTGATCGCGCCAAAGACCGTGCCGATCATGGAAACTTCCGCGCATCGTCTGTAAAACAGCTTCTCGAACCCAAGTTCGCACCCCGGTTCTTTTCGGCGTGCCCCGCGACGCCCCCGGAGCCCCGTTGCCCCTGATCCCGAGGAATTCGCCGATTCCGTTTCGCGAAGCCGTGCGCGCGTGGATAACGATCGCGCTCAACAGCTTCGGCGGCCCCGCCGCGCAGATCGCGGTCATGCACCGGGTGCTGGTGGACGAGCGCAAGTGGATCGGCGAGACGCGGTTTCTGCACGCGCTCAACTACTGCATGCTGCTTCCGGGACCCGAGGCCATGCAGCTCGTCACCTACATGGGCTGGCTGTTGCACGGCTACGCGGGCGGACTCGTCGCCGGCACGCTCTTCGTGCTGCCCGGCTTCGTCGCGATCCTCGCGCTCTCTTCGTTGTACGTCGCGGCCGCCCACGTCAGCCTGGTCGCCGGTCTTTTCGTCGGTCTCAAGGCCGCCGTGCTCGCGGTGGTGGTCCAGGCCGTCTGGCGCGTCGGAAAGCGGGTGCTCAAACATCCATTCCTCATGTGTCTCGCCGTCGCGGCGTTCGTCGCGCTCTTCGTGTTCCACGTTCCATTTCCCTACGTGATTTTGACGGCGGGGATCGTGGGATTCTTCGGGTCGAAGCTCGCCCCGGGCGTGTTTTCGCGGGGAACCGGGCACGGTTCCGCCGGGGATTCCGACGCGCTCGCGGACCGGCTCCTGGAAAACCATGCCGCGCCGCACATGCGTCCCCGGCCCTCGCGCGATCTCGCCGTGGCCTTCGTTTTGGCACTGCTGTGGGTCGCGCCGGTCTTGGCGTTTCGCGCGGCGGGGGCCGACTGGGATGTCTTCTTCCGGCAGGGCGTGCTGTTCTCCAAAGCCGCCGTGCTGACCTTCGGCGGGGCCTACTCGGTGCTGCCCTATGTCTCGCAGCAAGCCGTCGAGGTGTACGGCTGGCTGACGCCGGGGGAGATGATGGACGGTCTCGGCATGGCCGAAACCACCCCGGGCCCGCTCATCCAGGTCGTGCAGTTCGTCGGCGCGATCGGCGCGTGGCGCAACCCCGGCATCCTCGCGCCGTGGCTCGCGCTGCTGGTCGGTTCTTGGATGACCGTGTGGGTGACGTATACGCCGTGTTTTCTGTGGATTCTCGCCGGCGCGCCGTACGTGGAGGCCGTGCGCGGGCGAAAGGCGCTCGCCGGCGCGCTCACGGCCATCACCGCCGCGGTGGTCGGCGTGATCGCGAATCTCGCCGTGTGGTTCGCGCTGCACGTGATCTTCGCATCCGTGTCCGATGTGAGCGGTCCGTTGGGAGTGCGTCTCGCTCTGCCGGATTGGGACAGCGTTCAGTTCGTTCCGCTGGTTCTCGCCGTCGGCGCGTTCGTCGCGCTCACGCGCCACGGGGCGGGAATGATCCGCACCATCGTCGCGTGCGCCGCGCTCGGACTCGTCGCGCATCTCGTCGCGGGGTGAGCGACCGTTCCGGTCGAATCGCGACACCGAAGACGCATTCTGTCACACACTGTCACTTGACAGTCGGTGCCACGGGAGAGACATTCGTCCGGGCGGTTTCGCGCCGGGAGCGTGCCATGTTTTCGCGCGTTGGATGTTGGGTGTTCCTGGTCGCGGCGGCGGTCGCGTTCGGCGGGTGTTGGGGCGGAGATGACGATTCGCCTTCGTCGGATTCCGGCGTAACGGACGACGATGACGGCGATGACGACGCGGCGGGCGACGATACGTCGGACGACGACGCCGATGATGATGCGGCGGATGATGACAGCGCTCCGGACGATGACGTGGACGACGACTCGGACGACGATGCGGACGACGACGATACGGGTCCCGACTGGAGCCGCGAACCCCTCGCGGTGCTCGCGTGCGATCCCGCATTCGCCGATCCCGGCGAGGTCATCGACTTCGACGGCGCGGCGTCTTCAGATCCGAACGGACTCGCGCTGACCTACGCGCTCGACTTCGGCGACGGCGAGATCGCTGATGTCGCGAGCGCGACGCACGCCTACGCGAACGCGGGCGTCTACCGCGCCACGCTCACCGTCACCAACGCCGAGGGATTCGCCGACGCGTCGAGCTGCGTGGTGCAGGTGGGCGAGTTCCCGACGGCGGTGGGGACGCTCGACGGGATCGATTTCCATCCGAATTACTTCCGCACCGAAATCATCGAAACGGGAGCGCCCCCCTTCGGCGGCGGCTTGGTGTACGGATTCTTCACGTCGCCGGGCGCCGCGACCGCCGACACGATCCTCGTGAACGGACAGAACGGCCATCCCGACGACACGCACGTCGAGTGGTGCGAGATCGTCGACGCCGACCTGCTGCCCGCGGGCGTGGGTGCGGTGCAGTGCCACTCGTACGACGACGCGTTTTTGCCGGGCGAAGACGTGAACCTCGTCGTGAAGGCGGGCACCGAAACGCTCTGGTCGTTCAACGGCCCGATCCCCGCGCCGACGCTCTCGCCGACGTTCATCACGGCGAATGTCGCGGGCGACGAGCTGTTGATCTACGCGCGCAACGATGCCGACGAAGCCGTGGAATTGACGGGGCTCGCGGTCGACGGGTTGGACGTTTCCGATTTCGTGGCGATCGAGTCGGAGACGCTTGCGCCGGGCGGGACGGGGCTCATCCGAGTGCCGCGCGCCGAGGGCATCGATTACGGAATGTTTCACGTCTTCACGGTGCTGGGCGAAACGGGGCGCGCGCCGGTGTCGGGCACGCGCTTCCACCGCGTGTTTCCGCCGATCTTCCCGCTCGGCAACTGGGACGGAAGCTCGGACGAGATCTACGACAACGCCGACAACCGGGCCGAACAGCTCGACTACGGCATCGACATGCATATCTACGGCCCGTCGGGCGACAACCATCCCGACGACGTGGTGCCGCTCGCCGAGAACGAGGGCGTTTACCTGTTTACGCACGAGGGCGGCACGAACGCCCTCTACGAAGAATACATCGCGAACTGGGGCGACAGCCCGGCGATCGCGGCGAACGCGGTCTTCGGCGAACCCGATCTGAACGGCGAGGCGATCGATTCGCTCGCCGAAATGCAGTTGCAGCGAGACCTATGGGGCACCAAGAAACCCCAGTGGGGCTACAACGCCTGCGCGCACCGCTGGCCCGCGTTTCAGGCGCTTCCCGACATCGGCGGTATGGACCACTACTGCGTGTTCGCGCCGAAGTGCAACACGAACTGGCCGCCGTATCTGTGGGATCACCTCTGGTTCCTCGGCTACTACGCCGAGTCGGCGAAGATCAACTCCGAACCCAAACCGGTCTGGGATTGGACGCAGGCCAACAACTGGGGCGACCTGTACTTCTTCAACCGTTGCCTCACCGACGAGGAGATTCGCGCCCAGTGGTACGTGGTGCTCGGCCGTGGGGTGAAGGGTCTGTTGTGGTTCCGCTTCTCGAAGGAATGGATGGAGACGTGCCCGGAGCCGCTGCCGGAGATGAAGCGTCTCGCGCGCGAGCTCGACACCGTGGAGCCGTTCGCGCTTGAAGGGGAGTGGATGACGCCGGGGCTCTATGCCACGACGCCCGACTCGACCATCGACACGCAGGCGACGTTCGGCCCGCGCGGCGCGCTGATCGTGCTCACGAATTTTCACTACGACCTCAACCTCATCGCGCCTTGGATCTGGCACGAGAAGATCAACATCCCCATCGACGTGTATCCGCCCGGCGGATTCGAGCCCGCGCGGTTTCAGCTCGTGGCGAACGAAGACCTGATCGACCTCGCGTGGGCGAAGATCGACGAGGGGCACTGGCGCGTCATGCTGCCGTCGCTCACGGTCGCCGAGATGATTCTCGTGACACCGGAGCCGTGAAGATGAACAGGAACCACTCCCGCGCACTCGCGCTCCTGGCATTGGCGATTGCGTGCGCCGCTCCCGCGTTCGCACAGGTCGGGACGCTCGAACCGACGCTCGAACTGATCGATGTGAACGGCATCGTGGTGCCGTATCAGTCGGGTGCGCCGCTCCCCGATTTCGAGCCGCAGCAGCGGCCGACGGTGAACCTCGCGGGAACGTGGAAGAAAGAGCGTGTGACGCCGGGCGACCACTTTCTTTCGTTCGAGGCGCGCACCGAAGGCGTCATCGAGCAGATCGAGATCGAGGGCGGCGGGCGCCACGCGGCGAACTATGACGACGGAGCGTGGGACGACAAGGAGCTTCCCGGCGTCGAGGACGAAATGCCCGGCGACGAGGCGAGCCCGCCCGAACCCTGGCACAGCGCCATCTGGTATCGGCGCAACGTGGATGTCCCGGCGGACTGGGCGGGGCGCGCGAACCGGCTCGTGCTGTTTTCCTCGAACTACATCACCGACATCTGGATCAACGGCGAGTGGGTCGGCGTTCACGAGGGGGGCTACACGCCGTTTTCCATCGACGTCGGCGCAGCGCTCGTGCCCGGCGCGGCGAACACCATCGCCATCCGTGTCGACCATCCCTTCCCGGGCCTTCGCGCCGGCATGGTGCCGTCGTGGTTTCTCGCCGACTGGTGGGACTACGCGGGCGTCGTGCACGATCTCTATCTCGAATCCGCGCCCGCCGTTCACGTGGTGCGCGCCAATGTGATCCCGCTGGACGACAACGGCCACGTGCGCGTCGATCTCGTCGTGCAAAACGCGTCCGCCGACGCTGCCGCGTTCACCGCGCGCCTACGCGTCTTCCATGCTGATCCCGATGCGCCCGGCTACCTGACCGATCCCGCGCCCGCGTCGATCGTCGGCGCCGAAACGTCGGTCGAGGGTTGCCCCGACGCGTACCTCGTGCTCCAACCGGGCGCGGTCGCGGCAACGAGCCGCACGTTCCGCATCCGCGCGCCGCGTCGGTGGACGCCGCGCGAGCCGAACCTCTACGTGCTGCAAACCGCTCTCGACGCGCCCGGCGAAGACGTCCATCATACGCAGTTCGGTCTGCGCACGCTGGGCCGCGAAAACGGCAAGATGCTGGTGAACGGCCGCGTGGCGTTTCTGCCCGGCGTGGCGCGCCACGAGGAATGGCCCGACACGGGGCGCACGGCGACCTGGGACCGCATCCGTGCGGACCTCGAGACCGTGCAGGATCTGAATGCGCTCTTTTTACGCAGCGGCCACTACCCCAACCACCTGCATACGTATCTGCTCACGGACCGCTTGGGGCTCGGCGTGATGACCGAGCTGCCCGTGTATTGGAGCTTCGCGTGGAACTGGAAGGTGCAGCGGGAGCGCCACGTCGCGCTTCAGATGTTCCGCGAAATGTTGTTCTCCAATTACAATCGCCCGTCGATTCTGCTGTGGGGCACGAACAACGAGCCGTTCTACTTCTTCAATGGCGGGCTCGGCGCGTATGACGAGGAGATCCGCAACGACTACGACCGCTATGCCGACGGGCGGCTGCTCACGCAGTCCCTCGCCGCGGGCGCGACCTGGGGCAACACCGCGCCCAGCACGCGTTTCATGGATGTGGTGGGTTGGACGCTCTACTACGGGGTCTTCTACGGCGACGACGCGCTGGCCGACACGTCGGCGTTCCTCGACGACTTCCACGCGAAGTTCCCCGAGCACCCCGTCATCGCCACCGAATATGGTATCTGGTCCGAGGCCGACGACTCGCAGGAGGCGAATCAGCTCGCGGTGTTCGAGGACACGTGGGCCGCGTTCGCCGAGCTCGGCGCGCTCGACGCGGACGGCAATGTGAATGAAGACGGACTGATCGCCGGGGCCTCGTGGTGGTGCGTCTTCAACTGGTTCACCAAGAACGGCCTGCCCGATTTTGTCGCGCCCTACATCAACTCGATGGGGCTCATCCACATGGACCGCGTGGACTGGAAGGACGCGGCGTTCGCGCTCGCCGATGCCTACGAACCGTACTTCGATTTCGGCGGACTCGGACCCGAACCCGACACCTACGTGACTGAGGACGAGGGCGAGCCGGGCACCGACTGCGCGCCGGATACGGATGACGACGACACCGGCGACGATGACAACGCGCCCGGAGACGACGACGCGGCGGACGACGACATCGCTGAAGAGGGCGACGAGGGCGACGGATACACCGGCGGCGGATGCGGCTGCTGACGATTCGCTTCGCGGGAATTTGATTCAGCGCGCGGCGGTGCGTTCGGCGATTTCGCGCAGCTTTCGCACCGCGACGTCGGCGGCGAAGTTCTGCCGGGAGTGGCCCTTCAGCGCGTCGCACGGAATTACGCCCGGATCTCGCACGTAGTCCAGGATGCGCAGACCCAGATCGGGGTCCTTCGCCGCCGTGACGCGCCCGCGCAGGTCGTGCGGGCCGAGATCGATCCACGGCGAACGATCGAGCAGAAACACGGGCTTGCCGTGCGCGGCGGCGTCGAGCACCGCGAGCGGAATCTCCGCGTCCTGCGCATGGCGCTCGTAGGGCAGAAAGAGCGCGTCCGCGAGATCCCACAATTCGCGAGCCGGTTCGTCGTCGAACAGCACGCTCGTCTGCATGCAAAACGCGGCGAGATGCCGTTTATAGAACGCCTCGGCCGTGGCTCGGCACGTTCCGGTACGCACGCGTACCCGGAGAAGGAAGTGCAACCGGCGTTCGGCGAGCAGTAGGTAGGGCACGATTCGCGCGAGGTGATCGAGCACATTCCCGCGCTCGATCGGACCGTCGAACAGCAGATGGAACGCCCCGGGTTGCAGCCCGAGGCGCGCCAAAGTTTCGGCTCGCGGCGAGGCATCCGCGTCCGGCACGACCGGCGGCGGCATGCGAAACGCCGCGATTCCCGGGGCGTGAACACGCACGCGGTCGAGGGCGTCGAGTGTCTCGACCACCACGGCGTGCGCGAAGAGTCGCCGCGCGAGACTGCCCGACGTCGTCGGGATGAACGCGATGCGCTGCGTGAAACGCACGCGGGGCATGAAGCGTCGGGCGGTGCGCAGAAGGCGGCAGATCGCGGGTCCGGGCGTCTCGTGAAAATGCACGAGTTCGATGCGTTCGCGATGACGCCAGAGGAATCGCACAAGGCGCGCGTACCACCGCGTGGCGCCGAGAAAGCCGAGGCCATCGGCGACGCCTGATCGCAAGATCACCCCGTCGGTGTACAGTGCGATTTCGCCTGACGCGCCGTTCGTCAGCGGAGCGAGGCGGTCGATCGGCGGTTCGGCGCAATCGGGGCCGGCGGGGCCCGCCACGAGCAGGACGCGCGGCGTTCCGGAGATGGGCAAGGTGCTGTTCATGTTTCGTGGATCGTGACGCATCCGCGTTCCGGCGACGCCCACGATGGCGCGAAGTGGCGTTCGACGTCAATCCGTCGCGGAGAAGCGGGTGCGGCGGTCACTCGCCGCAGCTTTTCTCGTCGTCCTCGTCGTCGGCGGGGGGCGGAACGAGGCCCTGGTCGTCGTCGTCGTCCACGCTCGGCGACGGGCCGTCGTCGTCATCGTCGTCCTCGTCGTCGTCGGGATACCAGTCGTCGTCATCCCCGTTGTCGTCGTCCGAATCATCGTCCGAGTCGTCGTCATCGTCGTCCGCGTCGCCGAAGTAGGCGAGCCCCTCGGCGGTGGCCGACGTGTCGGATTCGACCATCCACACGAAGCCGTCGGACAGGATTTCGTCCGTGATCGCGGTGAACGTGAAATCGAGGTGTTCGCCCTCCTCGATGTCGCCGCCCTGCAGGAGATTGTCGGTGAGGAACCGCCACGTGATGAACCCGACGCCCGCGTTGTCGGCGTACTCCGCGGTCCACACACCACCCGATTCCGGGTGCAGCGGATCGGGCGATGACAGGTCGACCGAGAGCACGGCATAGAGCATCGAGGGCATGTGGATCTCGAAGCGGCGGATGCGCTCGGCCTCGGGCGCTTCCCACGTCTCGTTCGTCACGCGCACGTGAAAATCCGTCGCGACCTCGGGATACACCGTTCCCATAGAAACGAAATCGACATCGGCGCGGAACTCGTCGCTCGCGAGCGCGCCGCCCGCCGCGACGAGGGCCGCGGCGATCACGGTCGCCGCAAACCAACCGAATCTCTTCATGGCCGTCCTCCGCATATCGGACCTCTCACGGGATCTGCGTCAGATCCGTGAAGAAGCCGAGAAAATCGTCGTAGGTGCCGCCCACCGAGGTTTCGACGATTTCGATCGCGAGCCCCGAAAACGTGGGGATCGGAAATTCGCCGATCAGATCGGTGAGCAGCGGGAGCACGATCTCGATGACCTGGGGGATCAGGTCTTCGAGCAATTCGTTCGGGAAGTAGATGAAGTCCTCATCGTACACATCGATCACGACGAGCGGGTCGCCGAATCCAAGCGACAGCATCTGCGAGTCGGTGTCGATGCCGACGGTGAGCGGAATGCGCAGCGCCACGGCCACGCCCAGGATCGACTGGGGATCACCGACCTCCGGACGCACCACCATGTCGAGCAGCAGGTCGCCCATCTGCAATTCGAGGCCGAGCGCGTCGCGCGTGCCCGACGTGTAGTTGACGACGGGCGGAAGCTGCGGATCGAGCACGAAGTCGATGGGCGCGTCGGGGTCGTCGGGGAACATGTCGTCGAGATCCGGCACGAGGAGCTGGATGAGCGGATTGTCGATGCGCAGGTCCCACGTGCCACCCTGTTCCTGCGTGTAGTCCATGACGCTGAAGTTCATGATGCCCGCGCGGAAGAACTGGTAGAGCGCGCGGTTGATGTAGTCGTCGCCGACGGCCAGGCCGAATCCGTATTGCAGGTTGCCGTCCCAGGACTGCGTGTCGAGGTCGGGCGCGAGCCCCGGCGTCAGCAGGCTGCCGCACGTCGTCAGGTTCGAGTAGCACGACTCCTTGTTGTTCGGGTCGTCGGGCGCGTTTTTGGTGACGTTTCCGCCCAGCCAGATCGTCGCGCCGGTCGGTTCGAAATCGATGGTCTCGAAATCGAGCCCGAAGGTGAACGTCACGTCGAGCAGATCGACGGGGAAGCTCAGGTCGAGATCGCCGAGGAGTTCCTCGATGATCTGCGGCAATTCGTTCTCCAACAGGTCGCCGACGAGTTGCCCCACGAGCGTCTTGATGAGCGCCTCGATCGAAAGCGGAAAGCCGTTGAGCGACACGTCGAGCTGCGTGTCGTTGAGCGTGAAGCCGTCGACGCTCACCACGAGCTCGCCCGCGACGACATCGATGAGCACCGAGATGTCCGCGCCGATCTGTCCGGTGATGTCGATGTCGAAGTGCTGCGCGGGCTGACCCGTCGTGATGACGATGTCCGCGCCGAGCACGATGTCGATGTCCGGCAGCGTCGCGGAGATCGCGAGCAGGCCGAACTCGGGTTCGAGCGTGATCTGCGGCGTGCCGAACTCGATCTGCGAGAAATCGGCGTACACGTAGCCCGACTGGCCCGGCGTGCCCATTTCGAGCGGCAATGTTCCGTCGTCGTAGAGCTGCTGGATGATCTCGTTGATGTCGAACGCCGTGAGCAGATCCGCGGCGAGCAGCTCGATCTGGTTGAAGCCCTGGTCGTTGATGCGCGCGCCGATGATGCTTTCGACGCGGTCGTCCACGTCGAGCAGGTTGCCGCGGATCACCGAGATCGACGCGTTCGACGTGTTGCCGAAGGCATCCTCGACCTCGGCGACGATGATGTTCAGGCCGTATTCGAGCTGCACCACGTGGCTGAACACGCCGCCCGAGAACGACTGCGGCTGCTCGCCGTTGATCGTGAACGAGGCGACCGAGCTTTCGTTTTCGATCACCTGCCCCTGCACGGAAACGCCGGTGGAGTTCGTGACCGTGCCGCGGTCGGGCGCGGTCCACACGATGCGCGGATCGCGGTTGTCGTTCACCTGAACGTTCACCTCGTCGTACAGGAACGTGTACTGCGCCTTCACGACGAAGGGATCGACGCGCGCCTTGTCGAAGGTGATCGTGTCGCCGACGACCGACACGCCGGTGTTCGGCGTGACCGAGAGCGTCGCGGTCGAACCGTCGATCGCGTTGCCGTAGATGTCCTCGACGTCGGCGTCCCAGGTGACCGACTGCCCCGCGTTGATCGTCGTGCGCGAAAGCGTCAGGTCCACGGCGGCGGCCGGACCCGGCGTGACGTCGCACGCCTTAGTCTGGTTCACGGCGGGGAACCCCTGCACGGTCCCCTTGATGTCGTGGTCGCCGGTCTTCGTCATGGTGATGACGTTGTTGGTCACCGTCACCCCCGCGCCGGGGGTCACGGTGTACGCCACGACGAATCCGTCGAGCGGCTCGTTGTCGGCGTTGAA